>JBBQMJ010000378.1:0-3740 GCA_038328815.1 Fimbriimonadales bacterium
GATAAACGCTTCACCGATTATTGAGGCTGACGGTACCGTGTGCCTCACCTATGGGTTTGTAGTCCTAGCTTTTGACGGACAATCAGGTTCACCCCTTTGGAATTTCGGCTCAGGGCAGGAAGGTGGATCATTTACACCACCAGCAGTTGGACCAGATGGCACCCTATACTGCGTCCTATCCGGCGGCGTCTACGCGGTTAATTGAAACCCTTAGACGACTCGGCCTCGAGATAGTCTGGCCCCACTTGTATTGAATGAAATTCGGGCCCTACTTGGACAGATGTTGCAACGGCAGAGCAACCATTCTATACTTGCCCAATGCGCTACGGTTGGCTTGGAAGCACCCTTCTGTTGTCCGTACTCCTTTGCAGCACATCTGCTGTTGCTCAAAAGAAGCCGGTCAAGGCGACGCCTCAGCAAACTCCCGTCGTCATTCTGCTAGCGCAGAGAGTCAAAGCAGCGCTCGCCGAAGCAATCAAGGACGACCAAGCCTCCTACGCTTTCTACGCGGCTAACATCGTCGGCAAACCGGTAGGAGATTGGATCATTGGGCCTGGACAAACGATGGAGACCGGCGGCTACGACCGGATGGAGCCCGCCCGGCCAGATTCAATTGCCCCGGCGATGGAAAAGGAAAAGGCGCAGGTTGACCAAGTTGTTACCGACTGGAGCGCGAAAAAGCTGGCGACTGATAACGCTCTGGACACGCTCTACGACATCGGTGGTATGACCTGTTACCAGGCGTACACGGCAAGCGGCTGGCAAGACGAAGTGGCGGTCGTTCTCGCCTGGGAAAAGCACGAACGCGTGCTTCGGGATTACCGCGCTGGGCAGGTCTACTCCGACACAATCGCCAAGTTGACTTATCAACAAACAGCAGAGCGGGACGCCGCATACAAGCACATGCTTGAGCAGATGTCCGCGAGCCATACGGCTGTGGCGACTGAAACCATTGTGCGCCTACGTGCCAGCCACGACGCGGTTGATAAAGCAAGGCACAAATGGGGTGCAAAGCTATGGGAGTTTGTGGACTTTGGCAAAGCTCACAAGGTTAAAGATCTAGACGTCAATGACCGCGGCGCCATGAATAGCCGGAGCAGTCTAGATCTTTGGTTCTCGTCGGTGCCCAGACCCATACCAGACCGACCGGGGCAGGGCCAGGGCTGGACGCCAGGATTGAGCTTTAGCGACCCGAGCTTGAATAGCGAGGTCGATCCAGAGAGTCGGCAAACCGTGCCGAGTGCCTGGACGAAGACCCTCATCGACCCGGACATACAGCCGTTCCAGAACAAGCCGGGCACGTTGGCAGTTGGATTCGGTCTTGAGCCAGATGTTGAGCACCTTCACGGCTTTAAAGAGAGCGCTAATGATGCGTGGCGTATTTCCGACTGCTGTCTTGTCCCAGACATGATCGCGAACAAGCGAATCATGCCGGTCACCTTTGAGAATTCGGACTCATACAAGCTATTCCTCTTCGGCCCCAAGATTCCGACGAAGGCAAGCGAGTTGAAGTCGATTCAGAGTGATGACAGCAAGCTGCGCTATTCGGTTCTCGGATATGACTCCGACTTCACCGCAAACAAACTTACTCCAGGGGATCAGCAAGCCTGGGCCAGGGGGAGCCTTCTCTTTCGTAGGAATCTCCGCAACGTGCAAGGTCAGAATTTCGATTCCATGCCTAAGATGCTGGTCCGTGTCCAACTGACGCCCGGAGTGCTCCCGGGGCGCAAGACATTCAAATTGAACGGAGCCGAGGTGGGCTGGACCCTTGACCAAGGCACTTCCGAAGGTGTCGTTCGAATTGTTAAGGAGATTCACACCCAGCCCGATGCCGAGCGAACTGCGGACATGCCCACAGAACCGGTGAAAGACGCCTTCACCTTCGACTACGTCCGCGTCGAGGTCATTTCGAAATCGCCCCTTGATCTCAAAACTATTCCCGTCGTGATCGGCCGCAATGGCGCTCCCTCTGGTCCTATGGGCGAAGATTCGGTCGTCGCAGCAAAGCAATTCAGCCCAACCGTATACCGAACCGATTGGATTCAATTGGTGCCTACCTACGACCTCCGACTTGACCCCGATTGCGATCCAAAATACAAAGAGAAGGGCGTGCTGTACTTCCCGATCGAGACCGGCGATCATATGGAGGCCGGGATCGGCGATCCAAGGCTATTCAAAAACGACGTGGAGTTGGTGAGCGTCGCCAACCATTCTGGACCGACCGAAAGCCTCTGGCGCAAAGCCCTTATCAGGGCCGCCAAAGCCGACGGCGAGTACAAGGACCGAAACGACTGGACCACCATGCCAAACCAGGCCGTCGAAACGGTCTCAAACGTCATCTTCATCCAGGCCCTCTTCAAAACGCATATCCAGGACGTTGTAGCCAAGGATTACTTCAAGCTGCTTGAGTCGCTATACGGAGTCTCTCCGAGCAAGGGCGATATTGTCGTCAAGAGCAAAATTACTCTCGGCAACCATGCCGCCATGATTCTGCTTCGCGACCACTTTGTCGGGATGATGCAGGAGTTGCTTAGCAAGCTCGACAAGCTCAAGACAGACGAGCAAAAACTTGCTCTCATTACACCCCTTGCGTTCGATCCAAGCAATCCAGCCCATTCGATTGAAGTGCCCAATTATTACTATGCGGGCATCGGTGGGCAGCCTTTGGGCACCGAGCCGCTGATCTACTTCAAGATTCGCGTGACTGCAAATCCCAATTTAGCCCCGCCCAAGACGCGCATGTCGTGGGATGACGCGGTGCGAACGGCCCTCCTTGACGGATTCAGCAAGTATCGGGCGGGTGTTCAACATTCGCTAGACCATGCGCAGGGCATTAAGGACTCCGAAATTGATTCCCTTCTTGCGCTGACCGGGTCCGGTTTCAAACCCGTGGTTGACGACCTTCTGCCGATGCTATACACCCCGGTTCGGCATCCCGGCGCCTGGTACTCGGACATGATCGACGACCGTTTTGCCCGCGGACAGGTGAGCACACTCGAAACAAAATACGAGGAAATTCAGGCGCAGAAGCAATACAGTTCGATCGACACTCAAGTCGCGATTACGATGGCATCCCTTGTGCCAGTCGCGGTGCCTGGCGGCGCCCTTAAGGCGCTGGCAAGTGCCCTCGTGGACGCCATCTTTGCAGCCAACATAGTTGCTGGCCAGGTGCCGGAGTTTCTTGAAGCGGAACGTGAATATGACTTCTCCAAGGGCGCCTACGAGGTTCTAGGCAGTGGTCGGTTCTTGATTGCCGATGCGCAAAGAACGCCTGCTTGGACCCTAGCCCTAAACTTCCTCATGAGCACCTACTCCGCGGTGTCGAGCGGCCATGAAGCCATGGCGCTGATGAGTACGATGCCGAAACAGGAAATCCTGCGCCGATCCGCCAAGGCCCTGTCAGAACTGAAGCCGGGCAATGCAGTTGCGGTGGCACGCAAGTTAACGGCCGAAGAACAGGCAGCGCTGTTCCTGCGCTCCTGCGCAACTGAAGTCTTGGAGCCTTCCGAGGTTTTGGCTCAGAAGTCGGCTCTGGCCCTTGAGGAAGAGGAAAAGCTTAAGACCGCGATGAATGAGATTCGCGCTGAGGTCAAGAAGGCACCCGAGCCGATATCGCCGATTGCCGAACCAGTGGCGCCGGAATCTGTGGCCGCAGGGCCCGTTACACCACCCAAGCCAACCGATCCGCCTGTACCTCCAGCGGCGCGAGTTGAGCCGATTGAGCCGCTCAACCAGTGGCG
>JBBQMJ010000379.1:0-3737 GCA_038328815.1 Fimbriimonadales bacterium
CGCCAGGTGAAAAGCATTGGCACGGCGCGACCGACACAAACGCCATGACCCACATCGCGGTTCAAGAAAGTTTAGATGGGAAGGTCGTGGACTGGATGGAGAAAGTCAGTAACGAACAATATCTGAGCCGATAAGCTCTACCTAGGTTCAATCAGTCCTCAAACGGACTGGCGAAATTCTCGATGATCGTCTTCCTGACTTCAACATTTCGTGGCGATTCGAGGAGCCAAAGAGCTAGGCTGGCGACCTGATCAGGTGTCATCATTCGTCCCCGCTCATCCGTGTTGGCGACGTCGCCCCAAATATCCGTGTCGGCGGAACCCGGCCCCAAGCTCATCACGCGGATGCCGTGCTCTCGGCCCTCAGTGGACAACGTTTCTGAAAGTCCATTCAGTCCCCACTTGCTTGCGCAATAGGCAGTCATGTTGGCAAAGGTGCTTGAGCCAGCAATGGAGCTGATGTTTAGAATTTGCCCCTTGCTCGCCTTCAGATGGGGCCATGCATAGCGGGAGCATAGGAACGGCCCGCGAAGGTTAGTCGCCATGACGTTGTCAAAAAACTCCGTGGACGTATCTTGGAAGGGAACCCATCCACCGATTCCGGCATTGTTGACGAGAACATCGAGGCGCCCGAAAGCCTTGATCGTTCGATCCACAGCCATGGCAATCTGCGATTCATCCGTGACGTCGCATGTCAACGCCAAATGCTTGGTGCCTAGTGACTTGGCAAGATCTTCCAGCGGGCCAAGCCTGCGGCCACAAAGTACGACAAGCGCGCCCTCGGCCGCTAGAGCACGTGCAATTGCAGCGCCGAGCCCGCTTCCTGCTCCGGTAACAAGGGCCACCTGACCTTCAAACTTCATAGGTAGAAGTCTACCGATTGAATCTCAACGCAGATCGTAGCGGCGACCGGTAAGATTCCTGTTCCCAGGGCAAAACTTGCTTTCGGTATTATCTTTAGTTAGAACCTATCGATTGGCAAGTAATGCAACTATTCCAAATATTTATCCGATTTGTAAATCACTGGAAAAGCTTCACATTCCGCGTCCCAGTGATTTATATATCATGCAATCTTTTGATTTCGATTTCTGTGGCAGGTACCACAAATGGTCTTCATGATATGACATCTAAACTGCCCTCCGCAAACTACATTAGTGAATTGCCCATGAGAAATGCCTTCGCGATTTACGATGGCAAGGAGGCGGCCCCAATTTACATATACTCCGACGACTACCCCGGAGTGAACCGGGCTGCAACTGATCTACAGTCAGATATCTCTCGGGTGACAGGCGCGAAACCCGAGCTTATTAAGGATCCCCAAGGTAGAACCCCGCTCGCAATTATCATAGGCACGCTTGGTAAAGGCGGGATTGTCGACGATTGCGTTAAATCCGGAAAACTTGAAGTAGCAGACATTTACGGTAAATCAGAAGCCTACGTCATCCAGGTCGTTCAAAATCCAACGCCTGGCGTGAGAAGCGCTCTCATGATCGCGGGTAGCGACAAGCGTGGCACGATCTATGGGATCTACGATGTATCCCAGCAAATAGGCGTTTCGCCATGGAACTGGTGGGCAAACGTTCCTATCCAGCATCGAAAAGCTTTGTATGTTAAACCGGGTCGGTACGTCGGAAAACAACCGGCCGTCCGTTATCGAGGAATCTTCCTCAACGACGAAGCCCCATCGCTTGCAAACTGGGTAGCCAAGAATTACGGCGATTTCAACCATAAGTTCTACGAGCACATCTTCGAGCTTCTGCTGCGACTTAAGGCTAACTTCCTTTGGCCCGCGATGTGGGGGCACGCGTTCAATGAAGACGATCCGCTTAATCCCAAGGAAGCTGATGAATGGGGCATCGTGATGGGAACGTCCCACGTTGAGCCCATGATGCGTGCGGACGTCGAGTGGTCCCGTCTCGGGTTCACACCAGAACAATGGAACTACGATAAGCACCCAGATGAGCTGAGGAAGTATTGGGCCGACGGCATCGATCGGGTCCACTCATACGAAAAGATCGTCACCATTGGGATGCGAGGCAAAGTCGACACCCCGATGTCGGAGTCCGCGAACATCGGGCTACTGGAAAGAATAGTCGCCGACGAGCGACAAATGCTAGCCAAACACCTCGAAAAGAACGCCGCCGAAATTCCCCAGGCCTGGTGCCTATACAAGGAAGTTCAAGAGTATTACGAGAAGGGAATGCGGGTACCCGACGATGTCACCCTCCTTTGGAGTGACGACAATTTCGGCAACCTTCGTCGCGTGCCAACGGTCGAAGAGCAGGATCGAACGGGTGGTGCAGGTGTTTATTATCACGTTGACTACGTAGGCGGCCCCCGCTCCTATAAGTGGGTGAACACGGTTCCAATAGCCAAGATGTGGGAGCAACTGAACCTTGCCATGGAGCACAAGGCAGACCGGATTTGGGTCTTAAACGTCGGAGGCTTTAGGCAGAAGGAAATGGCGATGGATTTCTTCCTGCACATGGCGCGTTCGCCCCAAGATTTCTCGGCGGACAACTTGCAGGAATATGCCAAAAAGTGGGCCGCGCAGCAGGTTGGCTCACAGCATGCCGAAGAGATCGCCGACATCCTGTCGAAATACACCAAGTACAACGGCCGCCGAAAGCCCGAGCTGTTGTCCCAAAACGTCTTTAGCCTGACCGACTATCGCGAGGCGGAGCAAATCAATTCGGATTGGCAAGCGGTCGCTTCAAAGGCAGAGAAGCTCTACGACAAGGTCCCCGAAAACCAACGCGAAGCTTTCTATCAATTGGTCCTCTATCCCACCAAAGCCAGCGCGATCGTGAACGAAGTCTATTACAAGGCGAACCTAAACAGGCTCTACGCCAAGCAGGGAAGGGCTACCGCTAATGACCTTGCCGCAGACGTGCGCCGATTGTTCAAGGAGGACGTCGACATGACTGACACGTATCACCACAAGCTCGCTGGCGGTAAATGGGATCACATGATGGATCAGCTTCATTTTGGATACACCTCATGGAATGATCCGGCCGCGAACCTGATGCCAGAAGTGATCGAATTGAAGCTCTCTCAAGCCGGCGAAATGGGGGTTGCCGTTCAAGGAATGGAGGCAACATGGCCGGGCTCCGCTTTAGAGGCGAAACTGCCGACTCTAGACGTGCATGGGCTGAAGCGAGCCTTCATCGAAATCTTTAACAAGGGACGAGACCCTTATGCCTATTCAGTCCAAGCCGATCAGCCATGGATTTTGATCGACAACCTAAAGGGCAATATCTCAAGGGAACGGCGACTATGGATTAGTATTGATTGGCCCAAAGTGACCGGATTGGCTAGCGGTCACATAGTCATTTCAGACCCTGCAGGGGTGAGGGTCACGGTGAAGGTAACTGCATCTTCGCTTCAACTTCCGGCGGTTGCAAAGGGTTTTATAGAGTCAGGCGGCTGCGTCTCAATGGAAGCCGTTCACTTTTCAAAGAGCATCGCAGCACGGACAGCGAAATGGAGGATGGTCCCTGACTTGGGCCGCAACGTTGGCGGCATGACGGTCTTTCCAGTAACCGCAGCAACGAACCTCAAGGGAGGGCCTGACCTTGAATACCAGATGTTTCTTCAGGATGGCGGCGCCGCCAAAGTCACCACTTATGTCTCGCCGACCTTGAATGTGGTCCCTGGCAGAGGGCTGAGATACGGCATCTCATTCGACAATCAACCCATGCAGGTCGTGGACATCTTGAAGGGGGATAACCAGCAAGC
>JBBQMJ010000380.1:0-3737 GCA_038328815.1 Fimbriimonadales bacterium
CTTTAGGTTCGCTAGCGTGCTTCTTGTTGTGCTCTTTGATCAACCGAATTGCAGCCCAGGGCGTAAGGACAAAGGCGATAATCAGCGAAAAGAGCATCGCGGCCGTTGCGCCAACCGGAATCGGCCGCATGTAAGGCCCCATTAGACCTCCGACAAATCCCATCGGCAAAATCGCCGCGATGACGGCAAAGGTCGCCAGAATGGTGGCGTTGCCGACCTCATCCACCCCCTCGATTGCCACGAGGTCCGTGGATCTGCCCTTGTTCGATTCCATCCGGCTATGGCGAACGATGTTCTCAACGACGACAATCGCGTCATCGACGAGGATGCCAATTGAGAAGATTAGCGCAAACAGGGTTATCCTGTTTAGCGTAAACCCGTTTAAATAGAAGACAAGGAGGGTGAGCCCAAGCGTAGCCGGAATCGCGATTAGGACGACAAGGGCCTCTCGAAATCCGAGAACGAGGCCGATCAAGACAACAACCGAAACAACCGCGATCGACATGTGCAGCAGGAGGTCGTTTGACTTCTCCGTGGCCGTCTCGCCATAGTTCCGCGTAACTGAAACCTCGACGCCTGAAGGGATCAGCCAACCATTTAGGCTCCTAACCTTTGCCATCACTTTGTCGACGACATCCGCCGCGTTTACTCCCTTCCTTTTTGCGATTGATAGGGTCACCGCGGGTTCAAACGTAGTTGTCTCTCCGCCCCCAAGACCGTAATGCACGTAGCTTGCAGGCTCGTCGGCGCCATCCACGACAACCGCGACGTCGCCAACGCGAATTGCATTACCAGTTGGTGCCGCAATGACGACGTCTTCCACCTGCTTCGCTGTCTTCAGGAAACCGCCCGACTCAATCATAATCTGCCGATTTGATTCATCGATAAGTCCCGCTCGTGCGTGTTGGTTGGCGTTAATCAGTGCCGCCTGTACTTGTGCAATGGTGAGATTCCTGGAATCCAGCTTGGCGCTATCGAGATCGACCCGCAATGCTCTCTTGTAGCCACCGATCAGCGCTGTTTCAGACACGTCGGGCACCTGTTTGATCTCATTCTCAATGCGGGTAGCCAACTGGCGAAGCATGAAGGGATCTATATGCTTGCCGTGCAGTGTCAGTGCCAAAATGGGCACGTCATCGATTGAGCGGGGTTTGATAATCGGCTGGCTAGCCCCCGGCGGTATTTGATCGTAGTGAGACTGAATCTTTTCGCGAAGGCGCACAAACGCCCTTTCCTCATCCTGCCCCACCAAGAACCGGACGATGACGATAGCTTGGCCGGGACTTGAGGTCGAGTAGACATATTCGACGCCGGGAATCTCCCAGATCAGCTTTTCCAAGGGAGCGGCAACGCGCCTTTCAACTTCCTTGGCCGTCGAACCCGGCATCGACACCAACACATCCGCCATTGGCACGATGATTTGCGGCTCTTCCTCTCGCGGCGTCTTCCAAACGGCAAGCCCGCCAAGAAGGACCGCGCTCAAAAAAATAAGAGGCGTGATTTTTGAGTGGATGAATTTAGAGGCAATATTGCCCGCGGGGCCGAGCTTCAACGCGGCTCCGATGAGACTTTCGAGCCATCTACAATCCCAGGATCAGGCGCGGAGATAATCCGCTCTCCGGCTTGCAGTCCAGAAAGAATCTCGTAATTTCCACCTTCATTTGGACCAAGGGAGAGAATCCGCATTCGGGCGAAGTGATCGGTGCCGACAACGAACACGTAGGCTAGGCCTTCCCTGGCCACGATGGACTTGGCTTTGAGCCAAATTCCCCGCCTCAAAGCGCCTGGCAATTCAGCCCTACCGTACATTCCGGGCTTAATTCTGGCGTTGCCAGGAATGGCCACGCGGACAAGAAACGTATGCGCAGCGGCATCAGCCTGAGGAACCCGCTCTACGATCGTTCCGGATAGGGCCTCATCGAGGGAGTCGATGTGGACCCCGACCTTTTGTCCAAGCGTGACATATTCCATCTTGCCCTCGGGCACGGCAAACTCCAGACGAAGGCCCCCACCACTTACGTTCAGGAGCGGCGTTCCGAGTACGGCGACCGTGCCTGGATCGGCGGACCGTAAAGTGACCACGCCATCAAAGGGGGCCAGAATCTTCGATTCGGAAAGGGCAACGTCCGCAAAACTCAATCCGGCAGCGGCCTGAGCCTTAAGGGCGGTCGCCGACCTTGTAGCTTCTCGTTGAACCGCGGTTTGCATCATAAGGGCTTTGGCCTCCGCCAATACCGCCCTCGCCTCCAGAATTCCCGCGCTGGCCTGGGTCAAGCCTTCTTGAGCGGCACGAATCTCCTCTGGCCGCGAACCTTCAACGCTCATTTTCTCCGCTTGAACGGCAGTGCGGTAGGTGGCCCGAGCCGTCTGAAAACTGCTTGTTGCTCGTTCGAAATCTCGCTTGGACACGGCTCCCATCTTGTAAAGAGTTTCGCTTCTCTGTCTTTCCAAATCCGCCAGTTTCAATGCGGAAGCGGAAGACTCTGTAGCGAGTTTGGACTGCTCCTTTTCTTGCAGCCTCGGTCCAGCCAGAACCAAATCCAAGCGAGACTGGGCAGCTAGGCGGCCCGCGATCGATGAATCTAGGCGGGCCTGAGCAGCCCTGACTCGAGCGCCGCTCGCCGAGTACTGCATCGTCTCGGCGATTCTTGAAGATGCTACGCCGACATTCGCATAGGCTACGCCCGCCTCGGCAGCTTGGACGTTAGCAGTAAGGTCCCTTGGATCGAGTTGAAGAACGAGCTGCCCTGCTTTAACAGGATCGCCTTCTTTGACATAGACGGCAGCCACGCGAGCGGAGAATTTGGCGGAAAGAGTTGAGTTGAGGCGAGCCCTCACAACTCCCGCCAGCGACTCGATCAGCGGCTGGCGTGTTTCTCCGACCGTTTCGACTGCAGCCGAAATCGTCGTGAGTCTCGTTGCTGGCTCTGCGGCTTTGCTGCATCCGGCTGCCACGAATGCTGCCAGTGTCATGAGGCCAAGGGATTCAAGTAAGCCAGTCTGTATATTTTTCATCGCTCAAACGTGGAGAGCCCTGCGGGAGCTAAAAGGTTTCACAGCTCCCTGTAGCTTTTAATGGCACGGTTCTTGAATCTTTCGAGGCAGCGCAAGTGCTCTCTTATATCGAGCCGTGGGTCCACGGACTCGGAGGTCTTATGAACAGTCAGTCATTGAATGCCGATTCATGCGAGCCTAGCAAAGGCATGAACGTCGGGCGCCAAACGCACCTAATTGCAGGAACCATGGTTTGGTCGGGAATTTTGCTGTCCCTCGTGGTGAACCCGTGGTGGCTTGCACTTTGCGCTTTGCCGGGATTTGGGCTGTTGCTCGATGCGTTGACGGGCATCTGTCCCATGACGCTCATCTTGAAGAAAATGCCCTGGAATGCCAGCGCGAAAGTCTCCTAGAGCAGGACTTTGTGCACGAAGCGCTGAGACCATGGCTTCCTTCGGGGAACTTGGTTTAGCCGATTAGCAACCTAGGGGGTACTAGCGCCGGCTCCCCTGGATCATGGCGACACACCATACAAAGGTTGGCAAAACAAGAATCGCAAGCGATAGAGCTATGCCTGCGCGCATCAACATTGGGCCCTTAATCGCGTTCCTTGAATTGCCGACACTAAATGCAACCATTTCAATTATCCAGCCAAATGTATAACAAACATTTATGGGAATCCAAACGAAGAATAAGGCGAGCGGCTCTACGACGTCCTCGCCTGGTTTAAGAGCGCCCGATGC
>JBBQMJ010000381.1:0-3734 GCA_038328815.1 Fimbriimonadales bacterium
TACTACGCTTTGGGGCAGACACGGTGTTACGGTATTTCGGTGTTACGGTATTCACTCCCCCATTGATTAACCTTCAAAGCGTGTCTCAAATGTCTCAAAACCCAATCACCCTTGGGCCATCAGATTTGGTCCGTGACCGAAAAAGACGCTACAAATCCTCACGTGCCCCGCTTCCAGAAACGAGGCCTCGGTAACAGGGCTCATCCGGCTGAGCTCGAATCAGCCGGCCCCTTGAAAATAACCTTCAACCCATGTTTCAAATGTCTCAAAACGCGGCGTAGCAAAACCAACCTCGAAACTCCTCGTTTCCTTCCTCATCTTGGAGCGACTCCGTGTCGCGAGAGGAGGAGGTGGCGTCCTCCGGGACGACGGAGGCGGTCAACTCCGAAACTTAACCTGTCCCTACCGAATATCCCGGCACCTCTATAAGCTAATAGCCGGGTACAGAATCAGCTCCAGCTCGCCGTCGCGACAAATCCACAGAGGAAACTCACCCTGAGTAGTGGCCGCCCCAACATTTCCTTCCCGATCGATGGCCAGCACCACGCACATCATTTCGGAAGTATGAGACTGCCGTCGCAGCATCTGACGCACCGTGTCCTCCGCCGCTTCCAACGGCGAAAGGCCACGCCGCATACCCTCCACCGTTCTGAAAGAAGCAAGCGCCTTCCAAAGCTCTTCGCCCCAACCGGTAGCGCCAGCTGCTCCGACTTCGTCGTCGGCGTAAATCCCCGCGCCGATGATCGGCGAATCACCAACCCGCCCCGGCAGTTTCCAGCCAAGGCCGCTAGTCGCGCTCGCGGCGACGAGGTGCCCCCCGTCCTCAAGCCCCAACATCGTAACCGTGTCGCCGTGATTGTCTTCAACCGAGTGGATGTACTTCCGCTCCGATTCGGTTGGATTGATCTTCCATTCCTCGTACCTGCGGATATTCTCAGCAGTCATCAAGTTCTGCGGCTTGAATCCCTGGCTAATCGCATAACGCCGCGCCTGTTCGCCCGCAAGCATCACGTGCGGAGTCTTTTCCAGCACCCGGCGCGCGACTGAAATAACGGGACAAATCCCCCTCACCGCACAAACGGCGCCAGCGGAAAGATCCCTTCCATCCATCATCGCCGCGTCAAGCTCCACATCGCCGTCGGAGTTGGGCAGCGATCCAAGGCCAATGGCGACCAAGGTTGGGTCCAGTTCAGCGGCAGCCAGCCCCTTCTCAAGGGTCGTCATCAGATCCGCGCCAGCTTCTCTTGCTGCCCATGCATGGTCGACGGCGACTTTGCCGGGCTCTCGCCAACTGGAAAGGAGGGTTGTCATGGGGGTAGTTTAGCCGAGCGCTATTCTCTTCGCTTCGGGGGCTGCGGTAGAAACCACTTCAGGTTCCCTTCAGGTGGAATCTCAGCCTGAAACTTAGCAACTAGCTCCGCCGCTTCTGATTCGAAATGGAAGCTTCCCGTAATCTCGCCCTGCCAGATCGACTCAACAACCCATTCAGGTACGGGGAGGAAAATAATCCTCTCAGGCACAATCAGCGTGACCGTGAATAAGGTCGAAGAACTCAGCGCGTCCGGGTAGATGAACTCACATATGATGGCGTCAGGTTCAAATCGTGTGGCGCCCATCTGAGGCTGGCCTTTCGCCCGGCCCTCCTTCAAAACATGCTCGTCGAAGGCACCCTCTCTGGGAAGTAATCCGGCGACCAGGTCGTCAAAAATCTGCAGCCTGCGCTCAGCCGCATGTTGGGTGAGATTCATGCAGGAAGTTTAGTCGACGTAGGCGTCTTCAGCAGGCTTCTGTTTCAAATACGCCTCAATAAATCCGTCGATATCGCCGTCCAAAACGCCCTGCGTATTGCCCGTTTCATGACCCGTACGATGATCTTTTACCATCGTATATGGCTGCAAAACGTAGCTTCGAATCTGACGTCCCCATTCAGCAGGACCCGCATCGCCCCGCATTGCCCGCATCTTATCGTTCGCACTCACCCTTTCAACCTCGGAAAGCCGAGCTAGGAGCACCGTCATCGCCGAAGCGCGGTTCTTGTGCTGGCTCCGCTCGTTCTGGCAGTTCACAACGATGCCCGTGGGTAAGTGGGTAATGCGAACAGCTGACTCAGTCTTGTTGACGTGCTGGCCACCAGCACCGCCGGCCCGCAGAGTTTCAACCTTAAGGTCATCGGGATTGATCGTCACTTCCGATTCCTCAATCTCCGGCAGGACTTCGACTTTGGCAAACGAAGTGTGCCTTCGTGCAGCGGCATCAAAAGGAGATATGCGAACCAACCGATGAACCCCCGCCTCGCCCTTCAAATAGCCGTATGCGTTCTCGCCGGTAATGAGCATGTTGACGGTGCGGTAACCAACAACGTCGCCAGGAGTCTCATTCAAAATCTCCAACTTGAACCCCCGCCGCTCGGCCCAACGAGCATAAATACGCTGGAGGATCTGAGCCCAGTCGCATGCCTCCGAACCGCCCGCGCCAGCATTGATTTCCATCAGCGCGTTTCGCGAATCGTGCTCCCCACTAAGGAGGGTCCTCAATTCGTAATCGTCAAGGTCCTTCAGGAAGGTGAGCGCCATCTTTTCGGCCTCTTTCTCCAACTCGGGAGACGGGTCTTCGTGCAACATCTCGAACAGTTCAGAGATGTCACGCTCCGTCTTGCGAAGGGCCATAAATGGCGACTGTATGTTCCTCAGCCGAGAAAGCCGCTGGAAGGATTTGTTGGCGGACGCCGGATCATCCCAAAATGTGGGAGATTCCGATTCCTTCTCGAGGGAAGTTATCTGAGCTCGTAGACTATCGAGGTCAAAGATGACCTCCAATAGCGTCCAGTCGCCCCCTGGCGGTGGACAGCGCTTCTTGCTGCTCGAGATTCAGCATGTCCTCATTCTACCTGTTGGGCCTTTGAATCTGGATTAAGTCGCGATGAGCCTAGATTTGTCTCGGAATTCGTGACATTATGCCCTCCTAAACACGTCCTAAACCTTGGAAATATTCAGGCCCGACCTGGATGTAGTTATAGTAAAGTAATCTATAGATGTATAGCTTCCAACCCGAGGGATTGCACGTGAAAAAACTAGTTCTAATTGCCGCCATCGTCTCTTTCTTCTGCGTTCAAGCTCCAGCCCAAGTTCAGATTCAGGCAGTCATGAACAAGCAGAGCAAGCTGCTGGCCAACCCAAATCTTTACCTGCCCATGTCGTCGCGGGTTTCCACCAGCCACTTCTACCAGCGGCATACGAACCATATTTACTACATTGGACCGCAAACGAACGGCAACCCGCCGATGAACGGCCCGTCGGCTCGCGTACCGGCAATTGCTGGATACCACCCAGACGATATCCATGCCGCGTATAACATCGCAAGCGGCCAGGGAACCGGGATCATAGCTATCGTAGATGCCTTTGACCTTCCAACCGCACTGAATGACTTCAACGTCTTCTCTGCGGCATTCGGATTGCCGCAGGAGCTATCCAATGACCCAACAAAGGACACGAACACGGTTTTCCAAGTGGTCTACCAAAACGGAGTGAAGCCGGTGGCCGACTCCGGATGGGGCGGTGAGATAGCTCTCGACATAGAGTGGGCACATGCCATGGCGCCGAATGCTAAGATCATGCTCTTTGAAGCCACAGATCCTTCCATTAACTTGGACATCATGGTCAACCAGGCCGCAAATACGCCAGGAGTCATTCAAGTCTCCAACAGCTGGGGTGAAATCGAGCAGGGTAACGGCGTCG
>JBBQMJ010000382.1:0-3725 GCA_038328815.1 Fimbriimonadales bacterium
CCGATGGCTGTGAAGTTGAAGGGCGTCACCGCGAGGACGAAACCTTCCAGCGGCCGGTACTCCAGGCGGTTGTGCATGCCGGGTCCGCTAATGGGCTGCTGCTTGTAGATCTCGCTCAGAAAGTGGACGTTGAACCTTAGGAAGTCGATGAGCTCGCAAGCGCTGTCGATCTCCGCTTGGAAGGCGTTTTTGCTTTGACCGAGCATCGTGGTGCCGTTCATGTAAGGGCGGTATTTGGTCGCCATGAGGTCGGCAGCGCGGAGGAAAATGGCGGCCCGGTTCTCCCAAGCCATGTTGGCCCAGCTTTCTTTGGCTTCCAGAGCAGCGTTGATGGCGGCTTTCACGTGCGAGGCATCGCCCTCATAGTAGTGGCCAAGAGTGTGAGCTAGCTCATGGGGCGGATGCATGGCGACCTTTTTGCCTGTGCAAACCTGCTCGCCGCCAATCACCATTGGAACATCGATGCTTTGGGCTTTGAGCTCTTTAAGCACGTCCTTTAGGCGGGCTCGTTCTGGTGACCCGGGGGCGTAGTTCAGCACCGGCTCGTTATGCGGCATTGGATAAGAGAAGTAACCGAGATCCATTGTGTGAGTTTACCGGTGGGTTAGATGCGCTCTAATTCGAGTTGTGTGAAATCGGACTCGGCTTCGCCTGTGTTGACGGTTGTTGCCGGCTCGAACAACATCACGTGGACTTCCGCTTCGGCCAGTGGGCAATGCTCGACGCCTCGCGGGACGACTACAAACTCGCCCTCGTGCACCTGAACGTTGCGATCGCGGTATTGCATGGTGAACTCGCCCTGGAGGACATAGAACAGCTCGTCCTCATGCTCGTGCGAGTGCCACACGAACGGCCCTTGGAACTTGACCAGCTTCACAAGCTGACCGTTCAGCTCGGCGACGATGTGCGGCTTATAGTGCTCGTTGAATAGCGAGAGCTTCTGCTTGAGGTTGATCGCGTCCATTGCTTGAATCTACGTGGGGCAGAGGTTTAGCATTTACAGGGGCCAACGCGATATTCCGGAACGGCGACACGAACGAAGCGGTTCATCTGGGAGAGTTTCATCTTTGGTCCTTATGAGGAGGAGTAATGTCATTCCGAACTCGGTGTGAGGAATCTCGCGGTCAGAGCTAATTGGTAGCGGGCGGCGTCTCCAAATCAATTAGCGCTTCCAGCTAGATCACACGCAGTTCGGGATGACAATCTCAGCGAGCCCGTCGCACGCAGCAGCCTTAAGCCATCCCCCCGCTACGCGTGCCTCTGCGTGACGGTTCGGAACGCCGGCCAAAACACATCCGACGCCTACGGGTGTCTCCAATTTATGAAGGGATGGCTAGTACTCGCCGTTCCCGCCGTAGCTCCGGGCGACACACGAAAGGCCCCCAGGCTAAACGCCTGAGGGCTTGATAGGGGCGACTTAGCCGCCGAATTTGGTGAGCGTGGTTTTGAAATCTGCCTGCTGATCGGCGGGCGTCAATTCAATAGCTTCCTTCTCGCAGGCGATGGCGTTTGCCTTGTCTCCCTTGCTAAAGTAAGCCCAAGCTAGAGTGTCTAGCGTGGCCGCGCTCTTGCGGTGGCCAATCTCAACGCTTCGGAGGGCGACCTTCAAGGCGAAGTCCAAGTCCTTCTTGGCCAACTTGCTTTCAGGATCGACGATCGTCCACGCGATGTCGTTCAGAACGTTTTCGCTGTCCTTGAAGGTATCGACTGCTTTGTTTGCAGCGGCGTAGTAGGCATCCATATCGCCCATCTTTTGCAGCGTCTGGAGTCGGAACGTCGTGGCAACTTCGGCAGGATTGATGGGCAGACCCTTGCCATCCATAACCTCTAGAGCATCAATCTCTTTGAGCGCTTCCGGATAGGATTTAGCCTTCATCAGCTTTTGCACTTTGGCAATTTGAAGCCGCGCAGGGCTGCTCATCCATGCTGCCTGAGCCTTTTGCTGCTCAGCCGCTTCGGCTGCTGCCTTCTCTGCATATGCCTTTGAATCAAACTTATCGGCGACTACCTGGTCAAGCACTTCTTCCATCATCATTGGATGGCCTATCCAAGCGATGTTTCCATCTCTGCCGATTACGAAAGCAGTGGGAATTCCTGGCTGCTCTGATGCGTCCATCCAGGCTTTCGACATGAAACCTTCGCGTGCGGTTGGATTTTCCTGAAGGTCCATGGCCACGTTGTAATTCATCTTGTCGCCCATTTCTTTTACGAAGGGCTCGACCTTAGCCTGGTCGGTTTCGAAGGCGCTAACGCCAACGAACGTGACCTTGTCTTTAAACTTCTTGGCCATCTCGGTGAGGTGAGGAATGCTTACCTTGCAGGGGCCGCACCATGTGGCCCAGAATTCAACCACGTAGATGTCGCCTTTCTTGAACTCGGTAAAGGGTGTTCCTTTAACCCACTTCGATACCTTGAGGGCGGGCGCGGACTTCCCAACCGTCAACGTCGCGTCTGCGAATGCAGTCGCTACCGTTGCCAAAAGCAACCCGGCTGCCAGAATTTTTGCGAGCGGTTTCATAGTCTCGATAGTTTATCCCCATTTATTGGCTGCGCCCTGTGAATCGGGCAAAGCAGCGTAGCTTTGAATACGACACGCGCTGGGAAAGCACGACAGATATCCCTGGCAACTTCTACCAAATCGATACTTCTGGGGAACGTACTACAAACAGTCTATTACGCTTACTTCGACTTCAACAACGCGCTTCCGGCGGGGATGGAGTTTGATATCGAACCTACGGCAACACCTCAGCCGGCGACTTTAGCCATGCTGGGGTTATGCGGGCTGGGGATCATTAGGCGCAAGTGGGGAAGAAGCTCGATCGGCCGCCTGTGTACAATCCGGTGTAGTCGCAGGATGGCTTTTGCCTGCGTCCGGAATGAAAATGCCTGACAATCAAAGCGACGACACGCCGCCATGGAAGAAATTGCTTGAGCAGGCGCCTGAACATGACCAGCCCACGGTTGGCAACGCTTTGGAATACACGTATGTGATCAACGGTACGGGGAAGTCCGCGACTTTTTCGATCAACGAGGCAGGAGAGAAGCGCGCAGATCTCTCATTTAACATCCTCTCCCTGATTTCGCGGCAGATGGCTGTTAATTGGGTCGACTCCGAACCATCCACTTTCACCCAGTACACGGATGGCTACCCCCAGGACGTGCCGACGATGCGCTGCTTCAAATTGAAGTCTGGAAATGAAGACGTAGCCATGTTCGCTTCTGCGACGAGAGTTGCCAACGGCCTGCTCATGGTGAAAGGAACGGATGACGCGGCTTTCAAACGAGCGGGAACACGTATTCAACTATGGCTAGATGGCAAGCTTGCCGGCGAAACAGCGCCAGTTTGGCGAGATTCCGATGCCGATCGCGGCATTCAGGTTCGGATTTTTGTCGACCAGATGCTGCCACTCCAACGCATCAGCGCAATGGTTCTGATAATGCTCGGCGTTCTTGATCGCTCTGGCTTGTCGTTCTAATGGCCAGAGCTTAGTCCTCAGGGTTGCGCGCGGGCCTTGTGATCAAAGAGCAGAAGCAGGAAGAGGATCACTATGCCCAAGTTCAGCAACAGCCCAACCAGCCCGCATCCGATCCCAACTTTCGCGTGCGTCCCGCCCTTAACATCCGGGTTTGCCTTCTCGAACGGCAGGCCAGCCCGTCCCAGCCACACCGCAGCCGCTCCCATTCCGAGCCCCAGCACAGGGAAGATGGCAAACAGCCCTAGATAA
>JBBQMJ010000383.1:0-3719 GCA_038328815.1 Fimbriimonadales bacterium
GCTGATCGCTTCGGAAATGGAAGCGGAGCGCAGGAATCTTGAGGGCGATAACCCTTCTCCACTGGAAAGAAAGTTGGTCGAGAGAATCATCTTTTGCCAAACCGAATTACTATGCCTCGAAGGCTCGTACTATCAACAGCAGGACCTATTCACCGATCGGAGCCGCGAACGATTCGATCGCCTTATCACGAATGCCCACAACAGGTACATACAGGCGATTAAGGCTCTGGCTCAAATCCGGCGTCTCCAGCTCCCGTCCGTTCAGGTGAACATCGGAGAGAAGCAAGTCAATGTCGGCTCGGTAAGCGCTCAGGGATAAGCAGCCCCGCTACGCGCTTTTCATCATCCTTTCATGACAAGCAGCCATATTTCCGAAGTGAGCACTAATTCAGCATCGGGGTGACCGCCGGAACGTTCGTGAAACTCAACGCCTGACACAATAAAGCGGGTACCGTCCCATCCATCGATGATTGTTGAACCAATCTGAGGGACACAGGGAAGTCGAATTAAACGTCTCGCCTTTCCGCCTTCTTCAATAAGGGTTACGGTTAATCCTTCCATTAGCTATATAGTCCTCTGTCCAAAGCGGCGGTTTGGTTATGCAGAGACATCCCACTGCACTTGGTCAACAAACGTTCGCCATGTATTTGTAAACACTGGTCCGCCGGGTTTGATTCGAAGCTGCGCCGACATGAGCTTCGTCCCGCCTTCAACGAAGTTGCTTGCCATGTCCGGTCCCAGCGTTATCGTCGCCACTGTGTCCGTCGTCGTGGCCGTGCGCTGATCCATTTGTTGGTACGTGTTAGAGCTCACATGTACGAAGAGCAGCACATAGGGTTTTGCTAGTGAGCGAGAGCGGGTGACGGAGTTGACTAATGACTATCAATGCGGTAGGAGGCGGCTTTGTTCAAGTTCTGGAAGGGAGAAGGGCAATTCGCTAAGGCTGCGCCGCAGGAGAAGGTTAATGCGGGCTCGATTGCCTCTTCCTCGTTCATGCCCGGGCCGCAGCGCTTACGTGGGAAAAGCGGCCCAAGTTTAGGGTGTCAGGGCTACAGATCAATTTCATTCAACCTGGGAGATCTTGGCAAGATGGCCATAGTGAGAGCTTCTTTCGGCAAGCTCGGAGACGACCTGTTGTCGTACAGACTCTCGATTCGGGCGCTACGCTGCGGGCCAAACTCGATGAAGTCCAAGACCACTACAACCATAACCGACCCTACTCCGGGCTTCGGGGCTTGCGCTCTGTCAATTGCAGAGATGGGTTGCAAACATCGGTCAAACTGGAGGAGTTGTAACATTCTAGGTGGGTCAGGAAATGGTGACTAGTCAAATTCGTTCAACGGAATCACCTATTGCCCCATCAAATGCCTTCTTTTGGGATGGTGATGATTCCCTGCAAGAGACTAAGCTGACAGGGCAGCATAACTCATGGCTATAACCAACTATCTTGTCGCTGACGGCGAAATCCTTGTATTCACGGTGCGCATGGAAACTATAAGTCGACAAATCGATGACTGCGGGTGTGGCCAAAAGCAAGAGCACAAACCTTACCCAGACAATTGGGTGGACTATGAGAGAGACTGTAGCAACTTCAAAGATGGATGGCGATGCGTGTGTCCCGGCAAATGCTAACTACGATGACCACCCACTTAGTTGTCGTTTCTATGGGGTTACTGTTCGCCGACGCAATGACTTCATCTAAGGTCCACGTTGAGGTGGCACCGTCATACGCGAGAATTCTTGGCGTGACGATTGGGATCGATACAACCACTAAGCTAGAAAAACATGTCGGACCGGGAGTGGAGCAATTAGGTGGACACTCTAATAGCGGCCGGTATTGGAACACTAATAAGGCTTCCTTCTACTCAGATGCCTTTGATCGTATTGGAAACGAGCAAATACTGGATACGATCGCAATTTATGAGTGGAAGGGCAAACTGAAGGATGCGGAGCCGTTCAATAAGTTCGGGGCCGGGGTACTTGGAGGGCTGAAACGCCGAATGTCAGTTCATGAAACGTTGCAACAGTTGTTCAACCTGAAACTGGACAGAAAAGGCAGCATATTATTTAGGCAGGATGTACGAACGATCAAGGTTCGCAAAGCTGATGCCGCTAAGTATTCGTTTAGCTTGGAGATCTTTTTTAAGAACGATCGCTTGGACTGGATTAGAATCTCGGGTTCCCAGGACGAACCATGAGTCGCTCTAAAACCTGGTCGGATACAGAATCGCATTCATGGAAGAAACGTGGCTGATGGGGACGCTGGATTTCAGTCATCAAAGATAGCAAGCGATAGCGCGAGTCCGGTTTTTTGGATGCCGGCCGCGCCGATAGTGAAGGCACTCAACAGCAAGAGAGGAATCCGTTGCATGGTAAGCGCCAGTTACAGGTCGGCCAGATCGTAAGTGTAGAGATTTTGATTACACATCCCGATCTGGCTTGTCCTGAGTTCTCAATTCTTCGGTAGCGGCTTCAGCGGACTTGCGTCGCCGATGAGTTGAAATGCTGCCCAGTAATACGCGTCGCTGCGGCTGCCTGCCTTTCCTGAGTTCCGCTGCTTTTTCGCCTCGTCGGTCTTGCCGTACGCAATCTCTTTCAGGATCGCGGATCTGAGGGCGTCGTCCTTGCGCTGGCCGCTCTTTAGGCCCTCATAGAAAGCGACCATGATGCGTCGCGTCGCGTCGTCATCCACTTGCCACTGGCTGGCAACGACCGCTGGGCAGCCCGCGGCGCGAAACGCCCAAGCGAGCCCGAGCAAACCTTCGCCGCCGCTTTGCACGCCTCGCGCAGTCTCGCAGGCACTTAAGACGGCAAGCTGCGCAGAGAGCGGCAACCCCACGATCTCTTCTGCCTCCAAGCAACCATCCTCTTTACTCTCTGGCTTTTCAGGGGCAAGTATTATTGCTGAATGCATCGCCTGTCGAGAGTTGACGATTCCGTGCGATGCGAAATGGAGAATCGCGTACTTTCCGATCTCGCTTTTGATGATGCTCTCTGTAGCATCTGGACCTATTAGTGCCTTGCCTGCCCCGACCTTGGCAAGGACCTCCTTCCCTTCGTCCCTTGCCGCTGGGAGCGGACCGTAGGCCCCTCCTCGGCTTGTGCTGACGATCGTTTCTCCGCCTGCCCCCCTGGGGTCGGCGATCACCAGCAGGCTCTCGGTCGGTTTGCGATCGTTTTCCGGCCAGAGGAGCACGCTGAGCGATACCGCGTTGGAAACCGCAAGGCGTTCGATAAGGCGCTTGCCATTAGAATTCATCAGCGCGTCGAACGGCACGTCCAAGAGCGGTCCGTCGGCGATGAATACGACGTCCTCCGTGCCATTTCCAAGGAGTCCTTGCTGGTCGAGCGGGGCCAGTAGCACAGCATACAACTCTTTGGCTCTCTCCGGCTCGCTCGTCTGTGAAGAAAGAATAGTGGAACGATACTTGATGACCTTGTCTCTAAGGTCTTTCAATTTATCTGGTTGATAAATTGTGTTGAGTTGCCCATTCCTTATTGCGAAAATGGCCAAGTTGTCGGGTGCCGCACAAAACTCTACGAAAAGAGTACGGGGCTGTGACTTGCTGAGGGCTAGGAGTTTCTCGGCGCTCGGTCTATCCGGCTTTGCCAGCCTCTTGAACTCTGGATTCGCGGCATATATCGAAGCCTGCAGCAAAGACAGGTCACGCTCCGCTTTTTCCTTTTTTGCCTTCATATCCGCAACCTGCCGTTCGAAG
>JBBQMJ010000384.1:0-3694 GCA_038328815.1 Fimbriimonadales bacterium
CGGATCAGGAAGAAAACGCACGTTCAGAGCGGCGGAAAGACGACACATTCAGACCGGCGCCCGCACTGTCGGGTCGGAACTCGATGGGCCGACCGCTCAGGGCTTCGACTTGGTTCAAGAGACCCATAGTCGATGGACGAAGATTTTTCATGCCGCTCGCACTCTTTACCGAAGGCAGTCCGTGACCGCCTTGGCCAAGCTGTCGACGTGCACAGGCGTTGGCTTGCCTGCCTTCATCTTCCAGACCGTGAAGCCGCCCTGTATGGCCTTGCCCCCAAGCTCGCTTTGCTTGCCCTCGCTGATGAAACGGACGTGTACCTTGGTCTTGCCGCCGTCTTGGATGTCAAATAGCTTGCGCGCAACGGCGTCAGAAAGCAGGTGCGAGCCCTTGGTGTCCAGGCAGTAGACCAAGCCGCCTTTCCAGACGATGAAGTCTGGATAAAACGAAGCCGTGTCGCCCTCGGAAAGCAACGGTATGTGGAAGCCACCTGCGTTGGGGTTGCGGTGCCAGGTGTGGCCTGACTTGTCCAACGCCTGAGCGAAGGCCAGCTCGAACTTGTTGAAGCCCGAGTAGCGTTCGTACAGGCCATGGACGAAGGCCGGCGCGTTCTTCGGAGCACGCATCGCCCCGAATCGAAACGGCCTCAGACTTTCATAGACCAGCTCAGCCTGTTGGTAATAGGCCGCGACGATGTCACGTGCTGCAGCCTCGGCCAGTTTGTTGGCGTTGCTTTGCGCCTGCACCCGCACGTCGAACTTGGGGTCCTTGAAGTCCGCCACAGCCAAGGCTCGATTCGATCGCGATCTCAGCGCCGTGTTGACCAGCCAGCGCAGACGGACCGGGTTTGTATGGCCTTCTGCCGTCCAATCTGGCGCCCCACCGTCGGAGGCGAGGTTGTCCAGTTCGACAACCTGTGAGGCCACGTGCGCCTGACCGATGGTGTCGACACTTCCCTCGGCGAAGGTTGGGAATGCCGCGATGATTTCGGAGACTCGCTCGCATGCGGCCTCTGCGTCCACGTGAACATGGCACAGCGGTGCCTCAACATCGTCCTTCGGCGTCAAGTCATCCGACCCGGACCCTGAACCACCAAAGTTGTCGACGATCTCGATGGGCGCCCCTTCCGCTTGGAGCTTGGCCTTTACAGCCCCGATCGCATCAACAAACACGCTTTGGCTGTCCACCCGCAGGAAGAAATGCGCGGTATTCAGCAGCGGATTGTCATAGTGGGTGGCGCCGTATTGGCGCAGCACTCGACCGATAACCTGTTCGACCTGGATCGACGAGCCCATGCTCTTGTCAACGTAGGCCAGATAGCAGGCCGGATCGTCCCAACCTTCTTGCAAGGAAAGATTGAAGATGATGTGCTGGAAGTCACCAGCCGTAAACGCTTCGAAGTCACTTTCACCCTTCGAGAACAGGTTGACCTCGGTCGGCTTGTTGCCCTCGATGAACGACAAGTTCGCATAAATGGCCACCGACTTAGGGTCGACGCCCTTCTCCTCAACAAGGTAGCGCCAGATGCGAATCGGCGGCGCCTTGCGGTGGGCAAATGGCTTGGTGTGGTCATCCTTCTCGCCGTCATCAGCGATGTTGGTTTTGCAAACGTAGATCGCCTTGGGCTTGAAGCCCAGCCCCCGCGCGTCAATTTCTTCTTGGAGCGTGTCCAGGCGTGCTGAGAGGTCGTCGAGGCACCGCTCCATGGCTGCGGTCGTGCCGTCGAACTGGATGGCTCGCTTGACGAGCTGGGCATCGACCACTTTCGTACTGTTGACTGCTGTAGTGACGAACCGCTTCACATCCGGCCGGCCGCTTTCGTCAACGGCATGCAGGGCCTTGAAGGCTTTGGCCTCGGCTTCGGCCTCATCGACCCATAGCTTGATGTGCTGTATGACTGACTTGTTGAAGCTGTCGGGCAGCTTCAACGTCGCTGACGCGAGTAGGTACGCGTCCGGCTCCAGTTCGGCCAGAAGCTCAGTTTGCTGCTCAGACAAGTTGTGCCCTTCGTCGTAGACGATCAGCAGCGGCCGGCGCTTACCGCCATCCTTTCGCTCGATGAGGCGCTCCCAGGGGGACTGGTTCCCGAATAGGTCTTCGTCGCGCTTGTAGATGTTGAGCGATCCCTCCGACTGGTCCTTGTTGTTGAACAGGCCTGTAGTCGCCATAACCAACAGCGGGGTGGAACTGTCCGAGATCAGTGCGGGGCTGAGCTGCGACACGTTGATGACCCTGAAGCCATCGACGATTTCGCTGTATTTGCCGCCGCCTGAGAAGTTCGCGTAGGTCTGCGCAACAACCGATTTCGCCTTTGACATCCAGAACACGATTGGCTCGGATGTGAAGTGCGCGCGCAGCAACGCCACGGCCTGCGCAAGGACAGGAGTCTTGCCTGCTCCGGTCAACGCAGAAAGTGCCTGAAAGAACGCTCGCGGCTTGGTGCCTTTGCGAGGACGGTCTGGGTGGTTGGCGAAGAAGGCGTAGCGGTCGGAGATGGACTTCGCGGCGTCTGACTGGAAAACCTTGAGTTCAAGCATCCGCCGACTCCTCGGCGATCTCGTTGTTGTAAGAGTCAGATCTCGGATTGAAGCCTATGTGCTCCAGGACGGAATCGGGGATTTTGTAGAACTCAATGCCGCTGCCAGTGTACGGAGCAAGCGACGCATAGACGTGATACCGGGTGGCGAGCTTCGCGGCTTTGCCCTCCTCGACGATCCGTTTGAAGGCCTCCCGGTTGAGACTCGACGGTTGATCCGGTGCATCCCAAATCAGGAAGAAGCCCTCGTCTTTAGGGTTGACGGCAAACAGATGCCTGTGGGCTCCAGCTGGCAATCTTCGCAGGTAAGACTTGGCCTTCTCGGCCTTATCCCAGTAACTCGTCAACAGCAGGTCGATCATCTCCTCCCGTGCGAGGGCGTTAACCGCTGCAGCGTCGATCTTCTCCCGCTTCAACTCGACGAATCGGAAGCCACCAGGCAGGGGGGTACGCTTTCCATTTGCCCAGTCGCCCGTCACTACACGTTTCACCCGTTCGGCCGTTAGCGTTCGAGCGTAGTGGTCACCCTTGTCCGTGTTCCCCTGTTCGATGAGTATGAATCGACGAGTGGCGTCAGCTTCAGCGTTTAGCTCTAGAACTGCTTGGCCTGTCGTCCCTGATCCAGCAAATGGATCAAGCACTATGCCATCGGGCCTACACCAGATCTGGATGATCTTCTTGATCAGGCGCAGGGGTTTGACGGTCTTAAACTCATGCCCCTTACCGACAACGGCGTCGAGTTCGTTAATTCCAGCTTGGCTATGCCCAGAATCTTCGTGATCCCAAGATTGGCTTTCGATATCAATAGGTGTTTCATAGTCCTCGTTGGCCCAATAGGTCAACGCAACCTTCCCCTTCTTGATCTTATTGAGATGCTTTTTCATTCGAGGACCGCCGTCGCCCCCATCGGTGAAAATCAACTGCGGCCATTGCTTGCCATCTAGTATCGCGAGGGCTCGTTCCCTTGCTTGCGCAAGGACCGGACTCGACAGGTCAGGCTCATTGCCATTGAATCTACATCCCTTAAGAACCAGTGCCTTTGCTTCGCAAGTGTCGTTTAATTGCCTTGCGACATATGCTGTCCCCCAGCCTTGGAGATGGCGCTTAATTTCAGAAGTTTCACTTACCCAGTGACCACGGGTAGGATAGTAAAACTTCCC
>JBBQMJ010000385.1:0-3677 GCA_038328815.1 Fimbriimonadales bacterium
GAATTAAGCAAGTCCTTGCTTGTCGTCTTAGACAGAATTGAGCCCACAAGGTTGAATTCGGCATGCCCCCGCGACAAGCTAACCGTTATAAGTGCTTGGACCGGCAAAAAGTCGCGGTTATAAACTCACAAGAGTTGTCCGTAGAAGACCTTCGTGTCGTAGTCAAAAGTGACAGTTCCGTTCTCGTTCACCTCGGCAAACAGGTTCTGAAGAGCGGCAAGAATCTCTTCGTGGCCATGCGTCCCTTGCTGGGGTACGTAACTCGAGGACAGCGCACGTCCTAAGAATCCTTTTTCACCGAAATGCTGCGCTGACCGAAAACTGGCCAGTCGAAGGCCGTCCCCGAAGAATCCTTTAATCGCGCGATCGTCGGCATCTAGGTCCTTCACATGGCCATAGTCGGGAGCGAACTCCCGCAAGATGCGTTCGTATTCAGAGGCAAACCGGCTCCGCCCCTCGAAATCGCGGTCATTCCAAATCAGGGCGGCATAGCCTTGAGGTTTCAGAATGCGCTGAAACTCGACCTTAGTCGAGACAGGATCGAACCAGTGAAAAGCCTGGCCAGCAGTCACAAGTTCCACAGATTTGTCCGCAAGTCCGGTGGTTTCCGCGGTCCCATTCACGCTCACGAAGCCGTCGAAAGAGCCCATGAGGCGCTCTCCGGCTTCACGCATTTCTTTGTTTGGCTCCACGCCGTACAGCCTGTTTCCGTTTTCGAGAAACAGACGGCTGAGGTTGCCCGGGCCTGACCCGATGTCTGCGATGGTCCAAGACGGGGTAAGTCCGCACTCGTTGGCAAGCAGGTCGACAACTTCGTGCGGGTAGGAGGGCCGATACTTGACATAGTCGTCCACGCGGCTGGAAAAGCGTTCTTTGGAATTAAGCATCGGATATCCAGTGTACTTGCGCCTGGGGCAGAACGCGACACCCTTACTCGGTATGCGTAGGGCGCGACTGAGCACCAGTTCGCCACAATGGACGAGTTCGAATGAAGCTCTCCGAAATGGCCCTGCTTTTCGCAATCTTCCTGGACCTTGTTGGGTTTGGGATGGCGTTTCCGGATGTGCAGCTTAGGGCAGAGGCGTTCGGCGCCCAGGGATGGCTGATCGGCGCTCTTCTGGCTAGCCTCTTTGTTGTCCAGTTTCTGGCTTCGCCGGGGTGGGGAAGTCTTAGCGATCGCATCGGCCGGAAGCCGGTGATCGTCGGTTGCACGTTGCTTTCTTCGTGCTCCATGCTCGTTTACGCGCAGGCGACCAACCTCTGGTGGATCCTCGCGAGTCGCATCCTTGGCGGCCTTGCCGCCGCCAATGTGGTTGTGGCGCAGGCTTACCTTGCAGACACTACGACTGAGGAGAACCGCGCCGCCGCCATGGGCAGGATCGGCGCCGCAATTTCGGCGGGCCTCATTTCGGGTCCGGTCTTCGGCGGCTATCTAGCCGCGATGGGCGGAAATCACCTGCTCGGAAGCGTTGCTGGCCTCATATCCGGTCTTGGCGCAGCTACGCTGATTCTGTTTTTGAAGGCCGAACACGGCCGGGAAAAGGCGCAACCGGGCAAGCGCCCAATCATCGACCTCCGCCTCCTGAAAGACCTTCCGCAGCTAAGGAGGCTGTTCGCCTTGGCCGTTGTCTCGTGGTTCGCCCTTGCCTGCCTAGAAGGGACCTTCGGTCGTTTGATTCACATCAAGCTTGGTTTTGGCCAGAAGGAATTCGGCGAGATATTCAGCTTTGAATCCCTCGTTTCTGTCGTTGTCCAAGGCGTTCTTCTGGCTGCAATCAGCAAACGGTTGGGCCAAACAGCGCTACTTCGGCTTGGCTACCTAATGATGGGTGCGGGGCTGTTCCTGACTCCTCATGCTCCGGGGCTCGCCGTCCTATTTGTCTTCAGTGCAATTTACAGCATTGGTACGGCGCTGGCCAATCCGACGGTAAATAGCGCCTGTTCCGCCCTAACCCCAACCGACCGCCAAGGAGAGTTGTTCGGCTTATTGCAGGGTACGCGCTCATTCGGCTTTATTCTAGGCCCAATTCTGGGTGGCATCCTTTTCGATTGGCGCCCAGATGCGCCATATATTTTGGCGGGCTTTGTTGGACTCCTTGCGGCATTTCTTGTACCTAAAGTGTCAATTCAGCAACCGCATCCGTCTTAACTCTGGTAGAGGAAAACAGGATAACCCGCAGTACTATAAAAGGTTAGTTAAGGAGCCGATGAAGCTATGGACCAGAACCCGACGCTGATCGAGCAAGCGCCCGAATCGATGCCAGCCGTTGCGACCGCGGTCGTTGACGTACAACGAGTGACGCCCCCAGAGACCCATCTCGACCGAGAAGACCTAATCCGCAAGCTCAGGATGGATCTCAAGAATGCGGAGAAAGAGCTTGACGCCTTTTCGCACACGGTATCCCAAGACCTGCGCGGCTTCCTCCGCGGTATCAGCGTAAGCGTCCACGAAGTCCTAACCAACCACGAAAATTCACTTGAGGCAAGTAGCAAGGGTGAGCTTGTCAAGATCGGCGATACCGTCAAGCGCATGGGGCTGATGATTGATGGCATGCTTCGCCTGAGCGCCCTCACCCGAGCGGACCTAAAGATCGAAGAGATTGACCTGACTTACTTAGTTGAGCAAGTCGCCGCAGAAGCCTGTGAGCGCCAAGCCGGCAAGCATATTGAAGTTAAGGTCGAGCAGGGTCTGATCGCACTTGCCGACGAGCGGCTTGTCACAGCAGCGCTCGATACCTTGCTCGACAACGCATGTCGGTTCGCCTCTATGTCTGACAGTCCGGTGATTGAGTTCGGTATGACGCCGGTGAATAGCAAGAAGGCTTACTTCGTGAAAGACAACGGCCCTGGCTTCCCGCCTCAGCAGGCTCACCGAATTTTTGAACCAGCCGAAAAGATTGGCCACCAGCAGACGACTGCAGGGATGGGCTTAACATCCGTAAAGCGAATTATTGAACGGCACAACGGCAAAGTCTGGGCTCAAAGCCAACCGGGCCGCGGTGCAACATTTAACTTCACGCTTGGTGAATCTTGCGATTTGCCGAGAGCTGAATAATCGGTGGCGACGCTGTCCCCAGCGCCTTCTGAAGCGAAGTAAATGATCGGCAATGTGTATCCGCCGGATGGTACGCGGCTGTCTTATTGCGTCATTCGTGAGACTGTCATCCCTCACTCCGAGTTTGGAATGGCAACTGCTAGTCCCGACTCTGCAAGTCTCGGTGAGATTGCTTCAATGCTATCGGCGGACCGGACGGTGTCATATGGCACTCCTACGCAGGCTGGAACAGCTCGACGACGTTCCCCGAAGGGTCCTCGGCCAGAATCTGCTGCCCGCCCGGGCCTTTCAAAATCTCATTGCGGAACTTAACCCCTTGTTCCTTGAGCTCACCAACAAATGTCGCGATGTCTTCGACCTCGATGACAATCCGGTTCCAGCCCCCGGGTTCCGGCACGCGACCATCCGGCATCGGCTTTGCAGCAGACGCCATAGGACCGGCCAGCCAAAGCGTCAAGTCATCCAAGGACAAGATCGCAATCGCGGGCCCGTACTGCATTTCAACAGTGAAGCCCAGGGTCTTGTAGAACGGAATCGCCGCATCGACGTCGTGAACGAGATATCTGAAGGAAGCCATGTCATCCCATTTTAGCCACCAAGGTAATCTTCTGGCATGGGTTGG
>JBBQMJ010000386.1:0-3625 GCA_038328815.1 Fimbriimonadales bacterium
TGATGGTTCGTTAATCGCCTCGCCGCGTTCCCAATAGGCGCGATAGAAAATGTCGACGAGCTCGTCCGCCTTGCCTTGCAATTTTGCGAATTCAACTGCTTCGTGAGCGTTGTGAATCCGCATATTCTTGGGCCGTTCGGCGGTCGGCTTCTCCATCCTCTGAGCAACGTAGGCCAGCTCCAAGCGGGTTGGAATCTTGGGCTTTCCGAAGGGCTCTAGGGTAGGCGTGCTTGCGGAGGGCCACTCTAGTTCGTCGGGAAAAAGCTCATAGCCAATCCAGTCGAACGTAGCGTCGAACTCTTCGCGAAGGCGCTTCGCTTGAAACAGACCGATCCAGCACCAAGGGCAAATGAAGTCGTGCGCAACGGGAATGTGAAGGGGCATGATCAGTTCTTCTACGACTACTTCGAACGCGCGGGCTGCAAGTGTTTGGTAGCCGCTACGTGCTTATAAGCCTCGATCACGACGCGGGAAGAGCCAATTCCATCTTCAAGGGGGATTGGCGAGGGTCGGTTTTCAAGAATGCATCCAACGAAATCGTCCACAAGCAATTGACCCATGTCCGAGCCGTAGTCGGCAACTTTGTGTGTTTGTGCGCCGAGGCTATACACCTGAATCTGTTGGCCGAAGATGTCGACTTCAATAACACCCTTTTCGCCAACGACATTCAGCGTAACATCGCCCCACGTCTTGAATGACTTTGGCCTCGACCAGCTTGCATCCAAGGTTACGAATACTCCGCTGGGGTAGTCCAGGGTGAGCATCGCGCAGTCATCAACAGCCATGTTTTCGATGTTGTGGCCAATTTGGGCCTCAACCTTGGATGGCAATTCCTTGAGAAGGAGCCACAGTAGGTCCGCAACGTGGACTGAGTGGTCCATCAGCGCCCCCCCGCCGGCAAGCTCCGGATCGTTGAACCATCCGCCGGGGTTCATGCCGTGGTTGGTTGCACAGATGGCCTTAATCGCGCCAATCTCGCCTCCGGCAATTCGCTCTCGCAGCCTCGTAAACACTGGCGCATAACGCACCGGGAGGGCGGTCATGATCTTGACCTTTGTCCCCTTCAAAGCATTGATAACCTCTTCCGCCTCGGCGTCGTTCGTAACGAGCGGCTTTTCGCAAAGGATGTGTTTGCCCTTCGCGGCCGCTGCTGCGATTTGCTTGGCATGGTGCTTGTTCTCGCTACAAATGACTACTGCGTCACAGGCATCCAGGAGCGAGTCCAGCGTATCGAACTGCTTCAAGCCCTGTTCCTTGCAGAAATCCTTGCCCCGATTCTCATCGTTGTCCCAAAGACCAATCACTTCTGAATCGGAATTCTGGCGAAAGCCATACAAGAGCCCGCCTGTATGCACATGCGCGGCGGTGACAAAGCCAACTCGAAGGGGCATGGGCACTAGGATACTTGCTAAGGCTTCACGGTTTGGTAACGGTGATTGTTCGCCCGTCGCCGTCGAATTGAATGGTCACCAGCCAAGCCGTTTCAGGGGGGACCAATCCCTCGGCCCTATCGGGCCATTCAATGAGGCACAGGTGGGTGTGCAGGTATTCCTCGATGCCAATTCCCTTATGGCTTTGAACGCGATACAGGTCTGCGTGCATCACCGGAGGGTTAGTCTCAAAAAGCTGGATGAGCCCAAAGGTGGGTGATCTGACTGGCTCGGCGTGTCCAAGCGCACGTAGCAATCCGCGAATGAGAGTTGTCTTGCCTGCTCCAAGTTCTCCGTCTAGGGAGACGGTATCTCCGACTTTGAGCTCAGTCGCCAGCAAAGCGCCGATGGCCCTGGTTTCCTCTTCGCTCGTGGCGGTAAAGCTTCTCGTCGTCGGCATCGGGCATTAACTTACCGAAATTGCAACCTAACGGTTTCGCTGCCGGTAAATTGCATTCGTGAAGTACACAGTGAGCCTATCTGTTCTTGCCATGATCTTTGTTGCAGGTTGCGGCAAACCAGCCGCGCACCTTGCCGACGCCCCGCCAGCTGCCGCCCCGGAAGGATGGGTAATGGCGACGAAGGACAAATACGGCCTTTCGATTGGCGTGCCTCCAGGTTGGCAGAAAGGCGCGCCTTCAGTGGCTTCGCAATTAGGGATGGGAGATGCCCAGCCAGATCCCTATGCTGATCCCAATGTCCAAGGCATCAAGGATTCAATGGCTAAGATGGGAAAAGATGAATCGGCTCGACAAGAGGTTCAACTGGAAGGGCAGGGAATTCTGATGCGGATTACCGATGGTTCGCGCACGCTTCCGGGTGAAGAACCGAATCAGATCGACGTTAAGCATGTGATCCTGCCTGGCGATATGGACCTAGAGAACGGCGCCAAAGTCGCCCGACAAGAACTTGACTTTGCCCACAATCCCGAGTTCATCGACACGCCGATGGGCAAGGCGGCCAGGTTCATCTTGAATTTCTCCAATAAGTCCGGAGACCATATCCACAAGGTGACCTACGTTTTTGTGGACGGCAAAGAAATGTACGAATTGCAGTTCTCGTGTACGGGTGAAGACAACAAGATCAAGGCAATTGCCGATCCCATGGCTCAGACTTTTCGGGTCAAGCCGGGGCTCGCATTTACTGAAACTGACGCGAAGTCGTAGGCTGCAGTATTACGGTATTGCGTGGAAGCGGTTGATATCCAGGATTCCAGCGGGTGCTTTTAATCGTCTTTCCTGATACGGGGAGGCATGGCCTCGCCGAAGGATATTTCGATGAGAAAAACTGTTTCCGGTGTCGCTCTGCTTGCCGTGGTCCTTTGGGGATCGCTGGCGTTGGCGCCCGTCATTAGAGCTCAAGAGACTTTAGGGGCGCCACAAGCCCTTTCAAATGACGACTTGAAGAAGATGCTTGAAAATATGGGGCTTGAGCCGAAGCCACTTAGCAAGGGATTCCTCATTGCGATCAAGCGAGACACATGGACGCTAAACATGCAGATCGTGCTAAGTGAGAATTTAACGAAATTGGGACTGAACGCCAACTTGGGCAAGGTGGATGACCCGGATTCGGTTACCGCAGAGCAGTGGAAGAAGCTGCTCATCAGCAACGGAGACATCGATCCTTCTTGCTTCTACTTTGACAAAGATCAGAAGAAGCTGTACCTACACCGGACCTTCGACAACAGGAGCGTGACCCCGGATTTTCTTCGCAAGCAGATCGACTACTTTGGCGACAATATCAAGAACACCGCCGACCTCTGGAAGTTTACAAAGTAGGAATGGGAGGGCTGAACCCCCGTTTCGACCTAGCCGAAGTGCGACCAGCCCAAAACGCCGGATGTGTTGAGGCTGTTTCATAAGGTGCTTCGTGGGCTACAGGAAGGCGTCATCCCGAGTTGATTCGAGGGACCGTGATAGTAAGCGCGGGTTCTTACTAGAGCGCGGCGTGGCCAAAACCGGTCCCTCCACTTCGCTTTTATTGCTACGGTCGGGATGACTATCCGAGGGAGTCGTACGGCAACAGGTTGCCGGGTGCCATACATGGCTAAGGCGCGACCCGGTCCGCGCACTCCAAGTATTTACTGCGGCGGCTTGATTCGCTTTTCCAGTTCTTCCAACTGGCGCTCCGCTTCGGACTGACTCGCCGCATCCTGGGCAGGTGTCGTTGGGGGTTGGCCGTTGTTGTTGGCTCCG
>JBBQMJ010000387.1:0-3612 GCA_038328815.1 Fimbriimonadales bacterium
TTGAAGCCATATCTCTTGCAGCCTCAACATGCGCCACCGGATCTCCGGTGCGGTTCATGATCAGGGCAGGTACGCGGATAAGCGGCAGGATCGGCCGAGTGTCGATCTCGCTATTCATTCGTTCATAGGCGTAGACCGCTGATGGGCTTGCTGCCGCCCGCATATACCTGGCGACGGCGGCGATTTGCTCCGGAGGAGCGTCGCGGCCGATCCCTGCTCCGGGACCGGTGATGTACTCCGCAGAAGGCCAGCCATCTTGGATCATCGCTAGCATGGCATCATTCTCTTCCAACGTCATTCCCCAAGGGTGGTCGGGTGAGGCGATCCATCGCGCTTGAGCCCCCCAGGTCATCAAGGAGCGTGTGCGATGCGGATAGGTCGCCGCGAACATGCATGACATAGAGCCGCCCTCGGAGGCCCCAAACAAGCTTGCTCGTTCGATTCCCTCCTTATCCATGACGGCACGGATATCGTCAGCCCTTTCTTCTAGCGTGGCCATCTGCGTGGGCCGGTCGGAAAGGCCTGTGCCGCGCTTATCAAATCGGATCAAGCGACAGAATGAACTAAAACGCTCAATGAACTTCGCCCGCCTTGGGTTCTCCCAATCGAGGTCCAGATGCGACATCGTGCCTGGAGCGAAGACGACGTCAAACGGCCCTTCGCCGGTGACCTGGTAAGCGATGTGAACGTCACCGCTCTTTGCGTATTTGGTTTCGGGCTGCATCATGGGCGTTATAGAGTTGCCAGCTTACCGAAGGAGCCCAGTCCGTCAATTGGCTTCTGCTAAGCGTCGACGCAGCATGACGAGCTCGCCCAGGTGGTAGGCCTCATGTTGCGCAACAACCATGGCTTCGCGGCACAAGGTTTGACCGTCCCCCCAAGCAAGCTTCTCGAACAAGTCAGACCTGGAACTGGCAACCAGATTTTCAAATTTGGACTTGGCCGCCCGGTAGTCACTTAGTGTCCTGTTCCAAAGCACGATGTCGCCCTTCTCCGAGTTAGCTGGCCAGTATTCTCCTGGCCACACCATCTCAACGTAATGTCCATCCTCGTTCGTACAGAATTCGATAATGTCCTGAAGCGCGCGGCGCATATGCTCGACAATCTGCCAAGCACTTTGTTCGGCTCCGGGCACGACCACGAAGCGTTGGTCCGGCTCAAACTCAGCAACTATCTCGTCGAACGTTTCGCATGCCTGGCCGCCTTCCAAGAGCTTAGCAAGATGGTCTCGAAGAAGTTGCATCCTCAGGAACCGGCTGCCGGTGCAACGCGTGGACTAGCGCCATGCCCTTTCTTCTCTTTCGCTTTGGCTTTCTCTGCCTCCGCCACCTCGGCAGCCCGCACAACCCGGCGACGGTAGTAAGCCGAAAGGAAGCCGCCGAAAGTCATGATGCCGCACCCGGACCATACGAAAACCGTGAATGGCTTGTGATAAATCTCAATTGGATAGATCATTGAAGCCATCGAGGCCTGAATGGTCACCGATCCAGCTCCGACGTCCATACCCATCAAGTCAACCTTCGTGATCGGATCAAGCATGGCCGAATGTTGAATAGGCGCCGCTCCGCCCCCGAGTTCCATCATGGGGACAACTACGGTAGCAACACCGTTCTTCACAACTTGCAGCCTTGCTCCGAACTTAGTTCCTGCCTGGCCGGGCTCTCCCTTTCTAACCATGCCCAGATAGGTCACCGCCATATCTCCGAACAGCTTGGTTTCATTGGGCAGGAGTGTCATTGGCTCCGCCGACTGTGTCTGTGGCGGTTGCAGTGCCATATAGACGTCGTAGAAGCCGTGGTGCTGAATGTGCGGCCACACCATGGCGTTTTCCTGCCCGTCATCGGCAGCGACGTAATACAAACCGGGCTTCGCGACAAACATTGGCTTCTTCAAGTTGCTCTTGTCGTAGACCTCAAAGAGAACTTTGTTGTTGCGATCCATCCTTGTCGAGGTCTGGCCACCGTACTTGATCAAGTAGCTCGAGGTCATGCCTGGATGATTTTCCATCACCAGAGCCTGTTCCTTTCGCTCAAATCCTCGAGAAATGATGAGGCCGAACATAAGAACTGCGACCCCCAGATGGGTCACGAACGGAGCTAGCCCAATCTTTGAACCGCGCACCAATTCACTCATCCGCCACAAATTCCCAACAATGGTAAACAGGCATAGGCCGACGAGGAAAAGTATCCACGGTAGAGCGGGAACGTGCAAGCCGCCCGGGAAGGTGACGAAGCCGTGGAGATCGGCAAGTTGGCCAAGCGGTGTAAGGGCGATGCCCAGGAGTAACAGCCCGACGAATCCAAAGCTGACGCAAAGGATGCTGTAGGCTCTCTTCGAGAGGTCTTTCCCCCCCGTTCCTTTCCAAGAAACGAACGGCGCAATCGCCATCAGAATCATTAGAGGGATAAACAGCCATGGCAGGATCAGATGATAGATGTGCTCCTCAACAACCGCTGGCTTCTTTCCGGAAAGAGCCATAAACAGCGGAATGCTCATCCCGATGAGAGCGGCGAGCCCCAAGCCCATGAGCAGCAAAGCGGCCACCTTATAGAAGCCCTCCCTGTGAAAGCCTTGCGGCGCCTCAACAACCGCCTCGTTCCGCGCCTGGAACCATCTGCTGAGCCACACGCCCATAAACCCGATGGTCGAAACTCCCATCAACCCGATGAGCAGCTTTAACGCAGATCGGTTCATCTCAGCAAAGCTGTGGACACTGGCGTCAGCAAGAAATCCAGATCGGGTCAGGAACGTTCCATAGAGGAAGGCGAGAAACGGCAGACCGCCAAGAAGTAAGTTCGATATGTGCCACTTCTTACGGTTGGTTTGAACGATGACCCCATGAACGAACGCTGTTGTTAGGAGCCAGGGAACAAAGCTGACATTCTCGACGGGATCCCACATCCAGAAGCCGCCCCATCCGAGGGTCTCGTATGCCCAGAAGCCACCCATGCAGAGGCCAAGGCCAACAAGGCTCATCGAAATGAGCGCCCAGGGTCTGACAATTGGAATCCACGTTTCGAAATCACGCTGAATAGTTGCTGCGGCTGCGAGCGCGAAGAGCGCGGTAAGCGAGCCAAAGCCCATGAAAATGGTCGGAGGGTGAATAATCACCCAATAGTTTTGAAGCGAAGGCGATAGACCCAAGCCTTCGGCAGGAACGATTGGCCGGCCATTCAGGAGGTTCAAGCCGAATGGTGATTCGTACGCCAGAATGCCGCAAATCGAACCGAGGAAAGTAGAGTAAACGATCGTAAACCAGCGGCGATAATTGCCAACTTTACGAACGACAAGGAGTCCAAAAATAGCCGCAGTAACTCCCCAAAGCAGGAAGGACCCCTGCTGGCCGGACCAAATTCCGGCAATGCGATAGGGAAGGGTGTTCGAGGAGTCAGCGTGCTTCCAGACGTATTCGTACTCAAACCGGTTCTGACTGAAGAGAAGGCCGAGGCAAACAAAGGTCGCGAATAGGCCAACGCAGCCAAGCGTAAAGCAAACCTTTGCGATCTGTTGGGCTTTCGCAGACTTGGTTTCGAAAAGCCAAATCAACAGCGAGAGAACAAAGAGAACGACAGAGGCCAAAACAACGATTCTGCCCGCATCGCCAATAAAGAT
>JBBQMJ010000388.1:0-3575 GCA_038328815.1 Fimbriimonadales bacterium
CCCAGTGTCAACGACGGATCATTCTTAAGGAAGCAACCATAGTCGCCATCAAGCTTTTCAATACGGTCAAGAAAAGCCTGCGCCACTTCGACAGCCGAGACCTTCTTCTGGGCAAGCTGCTGTGCGAGTTCCGCGGCGGTCAGACGAGTGATCACCGGCGGTTAATCCTCGATAATCGTGGGCACAACAAAGAGCCCGGCCTTCGTCATCGCCGAATTCTTGAGGGCCGCCTGACGGTCAAGCCCGTGGCGCGCCGCATCTTCCGCCCACACGTTTTGCAGGGCAACTGCATGCGATTGCGGTTCAATACCGCCCGCATCGATGGCCTGTATGTCGGCAAAGTGGCCGAGCAGAGCGTTCAACTCCCCTTGCAGGGCGAGCACTTCTGCCTCGTCCAGTTCAAGGCGCGCCAGTTTGGCAACGTGGCGAACCTCTTCAAGGGAGATGGACATAGGCTTAGATTTTAGCACAGCATAGGGCTTTGCATGGCCTTGCTTAGCTTTGCATGGCCCGGAGGGTCACCGCACTCCAATCCGAAGCAATGCAAAGCCATGCAAAGCCACGCAAAGCGACCGTCCCCGGGTAACGTCCAGAGAGCCTTGACCCACCTCGCCATCCTAATCGGACCCAAGAGCCGCGGCTCGAACATGTTGGCGATTGCCGATGCTTGCCGCGACGGCAGACTCGATGCCGCAGTGAAGGTAGTCATAGCCCCAACCGATGGAACCACACCAGGAGGGATGACCCCCGTGTCGTCCTCCACAAGCGGAAACGTCGTACAAGAACCACAATCCGACAACCGCGCCGTAGCCGCGGCACAGGCCAGAGACCTAAACCTCGCCATCGTCGCACCAGGCGACGACTACGGCCCCCGCCTCCTCGAACACCTTCAAGACATCGACTACATCTGCCTAGCCGGCTACATGCGCCTACTGCCCTCAGAAGTCCTCAAAGCCTTCCCGAACCGAATTCTAAACGTCCACCCCGCCCTCCTCCCCGAGTTCGGAGGAAAAGGCATGTACGGCCGCCGCGTTCACGAAGCAGTGCTAGAAGCAGGGTGCAGTGAGAGTGGCTGCACCGTCCATCTAGTCAATGAGGCCTACGACGAGGGACGAATCCTCCTTCAAAGGCGTTGCGTTGTATTACCAGGCGACACAGTGGAGAGCCTTGCCGCTAGGGTCCTGGCCCTGGAACACGAGGCCTACGTGGAAGCCTTAAGGAACGTTATTAGTGGCGCCAACGCCTGAAATCAAAATCCATTCGCCCGCTATGAAGCGGGTGATCCTGCCCCTCATGAGAGTTTTCTTTACGGTCCTCTTTTGGATACTAGGCCCCGTTGCGGTTCGCGGCAAGTATCGGGTGCCGAAGAAGGGCGGCGTTCTGATTTTGTCTAACCATCTCGCGGACATCGATCCCATCGTCACCCAACTCGCCTGCCCCCGCGCAGTTCATTTCATGTCCAAGAGCGAGTTGTTCACAGGCTTCCTTGGCAAGGTCCTCCGCTTCTACAGCGCTTTTCCAGTGCGGCGCGGCGAACCCGATCGGGGCGCCATGAAGGTCGCTGCAGCCTTGCTCCAAGCAGGTGAAGCCGTACTCGTTTTCCCCGAAGGTGAACTAAGCCAGAAAGGCGAATTGCTGCCGCTGAAGGCCGGCGTAGCCCTGATCGTCCGCATGGCCGACGTTCCCGTGATCTGCTTAGGCGTACGAGGTTCGAACAAAGTTATGCCATATGGCTCCATGATCGCCAGACCATCCTTCCGCCAAATCCAGTGCGAGTGGGGCGAGCCCCACTCGTTCAATAAAGATTCTAGCGCCGAAGAAATCATGGGCTGGGCCGAGGGTCAGCTCCGGGAGTTGACGGGCCAGGAGCTCTATTAGTGGAGACGGTATGAGATCCCTGAACTTGTGTACGACATATCCCTAGCTGCAGCGCAGGTTGCGCGAAAGGCCGCGGATGCAGCTCACGCTTTACCGCCCGGTCCGGCAAGCTGAAATGGACCTAATTGAGAAGTCAGGCCGTTTCCCGCCCCGGCTTGAAATACAGCCCATCTTCTATCCCGTTCTCACATTCGACTATGCCGAAAAGATCGCTCGTGGATGGAATACGGGGGACGCTGCTTCGGGATACGTAGGCTACGTGACCAAATTCGAGGTTCTCAAGACCTTCTTGGATGGTTATGAGGTTCAAGAAGCTGGTGGCAGGGAATGCCAGGAATACTGGATCCCGGCCGAAGAACTCGGCGTATTTAACGAAAACATCGTCGGGGCGATCGAAGTGGTCGCGAAATTTGAGCCTTAGCTAAGGGTCGATTGTCATTCCGACCGAAGTAGAGGCGAAGTGGAGGAACAGTTCTTGGTCACGCCGCGTTCTAGTGCTAACGACATAGTTCCGCAAGCGGTCCCTCGAGTACCTCGGGCCGCGCCGGCTACTCCGCGACCTTGAGCACACTCAAAAACGCTTCCTGCGGAAGCTCGATGCTGCCGATCTGCTTCATCCGCTTCTTGCCTTCTTTCTGCTTCTCAAGGAGCTTACGCTTTCGCGTGATGTCTCCGCCATAGCACTTGGCAATGACGTTCTTTCGGAAAGGCTTAATCGTATCAGCGGCCAAAATCTTCGCCCCAATCGCAGCCTGAATCCGAACCTCGTACTGCTGACGAGGGACCACCTTCCGCAACTGCTCCACCATCGCCCGGCCACGGTTGTAAGAGAACTGTTTGTGGACGATAAAGGAGAGGGCGTCGACGATGTCGCCGTTCAGCATGATGTCAACCTTCACGAGGTCGCCTCGCATGTAGTCGGTGAGTTCGTAATCGAAGCTGGCGTAGCCTCGGGTGAACGATTTCAGCTTGTCAAAGAAGTCCAAGAGAATCTCCGCCAAGGGAAGCGTGTAATGAAGGATCACCCGCTTCGGCGTGGGGTATTCGGTCTTCTTGTAAACGCCCCGCCGCTCCTGACACAGGGTCATGACCGCCCCGACATACTCGGTCGGCACCATGATCGTCGCATTCACCGCCGGCTCTTCAATCTCGGCCGTTTCCTGAGGCGGCGGCATAGCACTTGGGTTGGAGATGTGGTCGACCGTGCCATTCGTCCGGTGGACGATATAGTCCACACTTGGCGCCGTCAAAATCAGGTCCAAATTGAACTCACGTTCTAGCCGTTCTCGGGCGATCTCCATGTGAAGAAGCCCAAGGAACCCACACCGAAAACCAAAGCCCAAGGCAGCCGAAGTCTCATGCTCGAAATCTAAAGAAGCATCGTTCAGCTTGAGCTTATCAATCGCGTCGCGCAAGTCCTTAAACTGGTCCGCATCAGAAGGATACAGACCGCAGAAAACCATCGGCTTCGCTTTTCTGTAGCCAGCCAAGGCCACAGTCGCCGACTTTTCCGTACTGGTGACCGTATCGCCAACCCCCGCGTCTCCGATCGTCTTCATGGAAGCAGTCAGGAAGCCAACCTGGCCGGTCTCAAGCGCCTCCGTAACCTCCAGCGCAGGCCTGAACACGCCTACGGAATCGACATCGAATGTCGATCCGGTGGACATCATCTTGATCTTGTCACCCTTCTTGACGCT
>JBBQMJ010000389.1:0-3573 GCA_038328815.1 Fimbriimonadales bacterium
CATCGGGCTTAAGAATGTGAACCTGATGCCATCGTTCATTCCTGAACTCGCGCAAGGATCGCCGAAGATCGTTGTGCTGATTGCGGATCACGTGCGGGCCGAACTGACGGTTCGGGCGCAGCGCATTGCGGTCCAGGCAAGTTCTCTCGGGAACGTCAAGAATGATCGCGACCTTCAGCGCGTGCCATTGACTTGCGAGCTTAAGCAGCGGTGCGCGACTCTCCTTCTGAACATTGGTAGCGTCGACAACACTCAGCCGCCCAAGCTCAAGGCGCTTAGACAGCATGAAGTGCAAAGCGCCAAAGGCGTGTGCGGAGACGTCGAGGCTGTCTTCGTTGTCGCAAACATAGCCTCGAAACGTGTCGCTGCTAAGCACTTCGGTAGGCTTGAAATGCTTCTTGCAAAACGTCGACTTGCCGCAGCCGCTGGTGCCGATAATCGTCACCATGCAGAACTCAGGGATCTCGATTCTCATCGGGTGAACACCGCCAGTTGGCTTGGGCAGCCCCATTCTTCGTGCTCATCGCCGATGCCTTCCGTCCGAACTTGATAGCCGTTCGAATCGGCAACACGATGCGCCCACTTCGAGAATTCCTCGCGGGTCCACTCAAAGCGGTGATCCCGGTGTCGGAGCCCTTCGCCAAGGTCGTATTCGGCGTTGTATTCCCGGTTGGGCGTCGTCACGAGGACCATTTGCGGCTTGGCGAACTCAAATACAACTCTCTCGAAGGCGGCAAGCCGCGGCGGATCGAGGTGCTCAACGACTTCGACAACGGTGGCAAGGTCGAAGCCGTGAATGCGCTCGTCGCGGTACATGAGGCTTCCGTGAATGAGCTGAATTCGCTCCCGAAGACGCGGCCCAGCATCTTCCAGATGTAGCTTGCGCTCAGCCTTCTCAAGCTCAAAGTAGCTGACGTCCATGCCAACAATTCGATCCAAGCCCTGAATCTGCATGAGCAGTCGCAACAGCTTGCCTTCGCCACATCCCAGGTCAATGACTGTCTTGGGTTTGAGCTCGCGAGCCAGGGCGACGATGCGATCATGCCGTTGAGAGTGCAGCGATTTCTTGGGTGGCGCCGTGGGTTCGTCAGGGGCAACGAAGGTGTCGTCGACAGAAGCTTCCTCCGCTTCCAACGACTCCTCGGCATTGGAAAGCTGCTCCAGCGCCAGACGCATAAGGGAAGGCTTGCGTCCAAGGGAACTGCGCACGATCCAATCCTTTTCTGGATGATCGGCAAGCCAGCCGTCGCCCTTGGCAAGCATCTTGTCGACCTCGCTACGGTCCATATAGTAATGCTTCCGAGCATCCAATACGGGCAGCAACAGATACAAGTGGCGCAAGGCATCTCGCAGACGCAAAGTGCCGCGCAGTGTTACGTCATAGTAATCGCTCTCGCCCCACTCGGGAAACTGCTCGTCAAGCTTTAGCCGCGTAGTCGTGACCTCATAGCCCAGCGGCTTAAACAGCCTTCCAATCCGCTCCTCAGCAGAGCGGCAGGGAAGGACCGGCACGCGGATTTCGAGCGGGATCGCCATTTCGGCGAGCTCGGGTCGGTCTTTGCTGCGGCCGGAGATTGCGGTGCCAAACAACTCGATCAAAGCAACGCTCAGAAACGAACTCGCCACGTATGGCCGGTCATTAACATACTGTGCCAGGGACCCACTAGCCTCGCCCTTGCCACGCACCAGGCCGACAGGGTCCATTTGAAGGAGTACGGCAGCGGTGCAACGGTCTTCCGAAGCCTCCGAGTAGACGACATGTGCCGACCCGAAGCCAAGTTTGGCTTCGTGAGCGCGGAGAGGATTCTTGTGCAAAAGATATCCCAGGTCCGTGGCCGGTTTGTGAGTCGTCGAGATGAGGAGCATATGAATTAGCGCGAGTTCGAGAAGATACCCGGACGAGAATCACGATTCATCCAGGAGAACATGGAGGACTATAAGTAAAAGGATGTCTGGACCCTCACGACCGTCCAAGTGTTGTGCTGCCGTTCCAGAACGAAATCGACGGAAGCTCCATGATCCGATGGCTCGCCGGTGAGAACGATTGCAAACCGCCCGTCGGGCGAATAGCATGGCGGAGTGATCCAGGAATAGACCCGGGCTGTCCCCGTGAAACCGCTCCTGCTCGTGACCTCGGCCTTTCCCGGTTCCCAACGAAATATTTCAGGGTACTTGCCTGTGACAATCCGTGGGTCCATCCTCCGAACCAAGTCTTCGAGCTCTAGCAGCGGTCCGGGGTGATAGATAGCTGCGCCACCGATCTGATGCAGGGTCTCGATTATGGACGTCATCTCTTTGTGAAATTTCGTAAGTTCGGACGGCGACATGCCAAGATTGCTATCGAACTGTTGAAAATCCGCTACATGATCCCAAGTAATTCCATGAAATCGGGCCGCTTGCCTTTCCAGTCCGGTGAAACGAGGACATAGTCGCCGGTGTTCCATTCCCTTGCGAGTCCCGATCCTTTGAGAAACTCCAACATTGATAGCTCGACAACAATCTCATCGTCGGAGCGCACATGTTGCGGTAGCACCTTGGGAGCAATAAAGGCAGTTGCAGCCAAGCCGACTGCTAGCGCGCATATCCAAGTCCGCACCGAAGCCCCGCTAGCGTCCATCGTGTTCTAAGTATGAGGTGTCATATCGGTATGCTCGGCGTATGAAATGGATCACACGCGAAAACGCTAACGTCGATCGCATTGCCTGCCCTTGGCTCATCACGCGATTTGTCGATCCTGACGCCGAATTCTTGTACGTGCCGCGCGACGAAGTTGCACGTATCGCCAAAGAGACTGGAGCAATTCCCTACGACAATCCTGGCGACGAACTTGGCCATATCGATGGCCGGTGCTCCTTCGACAGCATCTTGCTTAAGTACAACCTTACAAGCAATGCCGCCCTCGTGGAACTTGCAAAGATCGTCCACGCGGCGGACGTAACCGCCGACCGAGACACCAGCCCCGAAGGCCGTGGACTCTACGCCATCGCTCACGGGTTCGCCCTTATTCATGGCGCCAACGACCATAAGAAGATCGAGTTGGAGACGCCTATGTATGACGCGCTCTACGCTTGGTGCGAGAAGCAGGTCGGAGGCCGCTAGTTGCTAAGGAATATCGGTTCAATTGAATTGCCGGCAAACCTCAAGCCAGGTGGCTTCGACCATGCAGCTGTTCATTTGGCTTCCGCGACGCTGTACGTCGCCCACACGTCCAATGACTCAGTTGAGCTGATTGATACGGAGGGTGATCGGCACCTGGGAACGATCACGGGGCATGAAGGCGTAGCTGGTGCGCTCGTAGACCAGGTCTCAGGGCTTGTGTTTACGAGCGATCGCGCGGCCGGAACTATCAGCTTTTTCCATCATGCTGCCCAGGCGGACAAGAAGGTGGTCCGTGTTGGCGGCAAGCCCAATGGCCTGGCCTACTCCCACCGCCATAGCCTGTTGTTGGCGGCCAACGTCGGAAAGCTTGATGGTAGCCCCGGTGTAACGGTTTCGTTTGTCCATACCGGTGTTTGTCGAATGGTAGCGGATATCGACGTGCCCGGTCGAACGCGCTGGAGCCTCATCGACGCG
>JBBQMJ010000390.1:0-3568 GCA_038328815.1 Fimbriimonadales bacterium
CAAAACAGCCCCTTCCAAACTTACCTCCTCCTCTTGGAGCGACTCCGTGTCGCGAGAGGAGGAGGTGCCTGACTCCGGGAAGGCGGAGGAGGTCAACTCCCGTAACCATCAAGTCTCTTCCCTAAAGACCTCCTCGCCTGCTTCCAGCGCGGAGGATCTGTGAGCAAAAGCGAACTGAGGTGAGGGTGTCGAAATCAAAACAGTCTCTTCCCAATCCTTCCCACGCCTTAGACAAGGCGGGGGTGGCTGCGTAGCAGACGGGGGCGGTTGACGAAACGCGAAACAGTCCCTTCCAACTAACTCCTCCTCTTGGAGCGACTCCGTGTCGCGAGAGGAGGAGGTGCCTGACTCACGGAAGGCGGAGGAGGTCAACTCCGATAACCATCATAGTCCCTTCCTTTAAGACCTCCTCGCCTGCTCCGCGGGAGAGGAACTGTGAGCAAAAAGCAAACTGAGGTGAGGGTGTCCAACCGAAACAGTCCCTTCCAAATGACTAAAAAGCGTGGGCAAGAACGGTGCCCGGCTTGAGTTGACTCTTGCAGGCGTGATCGGGGAAAACTTCCGCGACGCAGCGATACGGGGCAACACCCGGTTCATATCGTCCGTTCTGCCCTTTCCGTACGGAAAGGCACAAAAAAAAGGGAACGCATAAAGCGCTCCCCTTAACAGGATTTGGGCTCCCGACACTCGACAATCACCGAGCTTGCTCGAAAGCGCACATTCTTGTTCGACCAACAAGCATTGAACCATGGGCCTCGCTTTATTGCGCTTTCTGGCGCAATAAGTGCCAACAAGCATTCGCGAGGCGAAGGTGATAACGTTCGTTCAAGGCAAGAAATGTTCATGGATCGAGGGTCTAGGCGATAACGCCGTCGATCAGCTCTTGGAGCTTAAAGGTGAGTTGGCTATTGGTAGCCACCGTTTGGCAACCGCAAGCCTTGCCGAGAGCCAGTAGGTCCTTTTCCTTGTGTCCGGCATGCCCGATCACATGAACGCCAAGTCCAATCAGCGCCGGCACCAGAGAATCGGGATGGAAAGTCGTCGAAGCCAAATTGACAATCGCGATGGGAGCCGCCATCGCTTCAGGCGTGTTAAGCAGGACAGGCTCATGTCCCAGTCCCCTAAGGCTCTGCAGCAGCCTCGAACTCCAAATCAAATTGTCTTCGTACACAAGCACTTGCATTCAATACCTTCTACTCCGACGACAAAGGCGACCTTTCATCCTCCACCCTACTGCACGCCCGAAATTCACCCGGCCAAGACTGGCGATTCGAGGGACCCTGGCAAGGGTCCAAGAGAATAGCCTGGGGTCAAAGACCTTAGGTGGGAGAAGACATCTACGCACCCTGGAAGGGTGCCAGCTGACCCGCCAGCACTTTAATCTTCTGCCCTTCCAGATTACAAATTGATACCCGCGGGCCCACCCAACAACTTCGCGTCAGCGACGAGCACAATCTTATGCTCCGCCATCAACCTTTCATCTTGACCTTTGACCGTCCCCTTCACACTTCACTCTCGACGTCCCGCCCCACAGGTACCCTTCCATCGATGTCCATTGTCCCCATGAAGTGGGAAACCGACCACCTCCTGATGCTCGACCAGCGCCTCCTCCCGGGCCAAGAAATCTGGCTAAAACTCCGAACGCCCCAAGATGTCGCGGAAGCAATCCGAAATATGACAGTCCGCGGCGCACCAGCAATCGGCATCGCTGCCGCCTATGGAATGGCTCTTGCCGTCCTCAACGGCAATGACTGGACCCAATCCTCCGCCCTGCTTGCCGCCTCCCGCCCCACCGCTGTCAACCTGTTCTGGGCGCTAAGCCGCATGGACCGCCTCTCACAAAAGGACGCCAAAACCATCGTTGCCGAGGCCATCGCCATCGAGCGAGAAGACCTCGAGATGAATTTGCGAATCGGTTCAAACGGCGCCGCCCTAATTCAGCCCGACTCCCGCATCCTCACCATCTGCAACACAGGTGGACTAGCCACTTCTGGCCATGGCACCGCCCTAGGAATCATCCGAACTGCTCATCAGCAAGGCAAAGTCACGCACGTCTATAGTTGCGAAACTCGGCCAAGAATGCAGGGCCTTCGCCTCACCGCTTACGAACTGAGCAAAGAAGGCATCCCTTTTCAGTCAATCGTTGACAGCGCCGCGGCCAGCCTTATGAAGGCAGGAAGCATAACTTGCGTGATTGCTGGCGCCGATCGCATTGCTTCAAATGGCGACTCCGCAAACAAGATCGGCACTTACTCCCTGGCAGTACTCGCCAAGCACCACGGAATTCCCTTCTACATCGCGGCCCCAAGTTCCACCCTGGACACGGCTATCGAAAACGGCTCCCAAATCCCTATCGAAGAGCGCGGAGCCGATGAAATCACCAATATCGATGGAGTCCGTGTTGCCCCCGAAGGCTGCCCAGTCAGGAATCCAGCGTTTGACGTTACGCCGGGTGAACTAATCACCGCCATCATCACCGAAAAAGGTGTCCACAAAGGCCCCTACAATTTCGCCGCCACCAACCAGGAAGCCGTAACCCCGTGACAGCTCTCGAACTCATCGAGATTCGAAGAGACGGCGGCGAACATACAGAGGCGCAACTCCACTGGCTGGCAAGAGTCGCCGCAACTGGCGAAATCCCCGACTACCAACTCGCCGCCTGGCTTATGGCCGCCTACTTGAACCCGCTCAACGCCGACGAAACCGCTTGGCTGACGTTGGGGATGGCACACAGTGGGCTGCTGGTCGACTTGAGCGGCATCGCAAAGCCCTGGGTCGATAAGCATAGTACGGGAGGGGTCGGAGATAAGACCTCGCTCGTCGTTCTTCCAATGATCGCGGCCTGCGGGATGACGATGATCAAAATGAGCGGAAGAGGACTTGGCATCACAGGCGGAACGGTTGATAAGCTGGAAAGCGTCCCAGGCTTTCGCATGGACCTAACGCCTCAAGAGATGAGAGCCCAAGCCAAGGCAATCAGAATTGCCATCAGCGGCCAAACCCCCGACCTAGCGCCCGCCGACAAAGTGATGTACGCCCTGCGCGATGCTATCGGCGCCGTCGCCTCAATGCCCCTGATCGTCTCCAGCATCCTCAGCAAGAAGCTCGCCGGCGGCGCCGAGATCGTCTCCCTAGATGTCAAGTGCGGCTCAGGCGGCTTCATGCCCGACTTCAAATCGGCCAAAGCCCTCGCGGACCTCCTGATGGAAACAGCCGCCCGGTGCAAGCTAAAAACGACTGTCGCGATCACCGACATGTCCCAGCCACTTGGGCATACAGTTGGCAACGCCATCGAAGTTCGCGAGGCCATCGAAACCCTGAAAGGTAAGCCAGGTAGGTTCCGAGAACTCTGCATCGCCCTCGTCGCGCACACGTTCGAAGCCTGCGGACGATCACCCGACGATGCCCGGCCGATTCTCGATAACGGCCACGCTCTTAGTAAGGCCAAGGAATGGTTCCAAGCTCAGGGCGCGGACCTGCGGGTCTTCGATGATTTCTCCCTCCTAAAACTAGCCCCAACCACTCTGGATGCAACCGCGACGAGCGAAGGTTGGATCAAGCAAATCGA
>JBBQMJ010000391.1:0-3556 GCA_038328815.1 Fimbriimonadales bacterium
TAATGCCTGCCTGAAGGCCGCTGCCATAACACCCCGCGTCCGTGCTCCAATCCTTGTAAAACACGGACGGGTAGCCCTCGCTCGTGAGAATGTAGGCGTAGCCAAGGAGCTTGTTTTGAGTCACGGGATCGCTCGTGTCCGTGTCGTGGTTCTCGACAAAGGTCACTGAATGCATGGGATCGGTGCCCTGGATGCCTGCATGATCTAGAGTCGCCATATTGAAGGAACCTGGGCTATTGCACATGTTTCGAATGAGGCCGCGAGCTGGGAAATCGAACGCGCTCATGGTGCTGTTCATGTAATTTCCGGCCCGAATCCAGGTCGTGCAGTTGCTCGTCGTGTAGTCGAAGAACTCACCAACGGCGAACTTGCCGCTCATAGGGCTGGAAGACATGAGCGTCTTTAGCCAATCGGCCGATATGCCCTTCACGTAATCAAAGCGATACGAGTTGAGGTCAAGAGCGCGGGTTTGCCAGGCAAGTGAGGAGATCAGGCCGTTGTAAATCCAATGGCTTGCGCCATTCATCGTGGCAAGGTCGCGGCCGAAGTTGACTTCGCCGCCTCCGTCCCAGACGTTGGAATCTTGGGGCACGTTTGGATGGAAATCCCACTGTCCTTTGCCGAATCGTCCGCCCGTGGCGTTGCCATAGGAGTCGGAATAGACGAAGTTGTATGCGCCGTCGTCGCCATCACGATGGTTATCGACTACATCCTGCATGATGCTAAGGCCGTTGGCGTGGAAGATCGCGCAGCAGCGCTCAAGCTGTTCGCGGATTCCATAACGGGTCGTGATTGTGCCCTTTTCATTCTTCGAGCCCAAATCATAGTCGTCAAAGGGGTCGTAACCCACCGAGTATCCACCTGCGTTGCCCTTCAACGCGGGAGGAATCCAAATGGTGCCAAAACCGGCAAGCTTCAGTGTGTTAGCCTGCTTGGCGAGGTGGTCCCACCACCAGTCGGCGCCCCCATTTCCGGCGGCCTGTGAGGGCACGTTCCAGTAGAAGCCTTGGAGAATAACATCTGCGCGCGACGCGGCAGCTATTTGCAAGACGAGGAGACCGGCAGCCAGCTTTAGCCCAGCGCTCCGAATTCGATTAAAGTTGAAGTGTTTCATCGTTGATTGCCTTCCTTTCAATCCGCATACGTGCTGAGATTCAACGTTGAATTCCAAGCAAGAATACGTATTCACTGTAATTCTTATTCACGGTGATTCCCACACAAAAGTGAATTAAATATCCGGGGCTTTTTTACCAGGTTCAAATGCGTGCATTTGTGACCGTCATGACAGCGCTACAGGCTTGCGGAGGCTTCGGATATCTTTTGTAATAAACATGAAAACGTAAGGTGCTCGGTGTACGTCCATGTAGGTAACAACCTGCCCTGCCGTCCGGACTGCCGGGCGGGTCTGACCTCTGGGCACGTATGACAACACTTTTCCCCTTTCTCGCCGCCATTTTGGCCGTTCTTGCTTTGGTCATTAGCGGGCCTAAACCTCGGGTTGCCACTTCAATACCTGCTTACGGCGGGGCCGTCTTTCTCTATCTGGTCGCCGCGTTGGTGGCGTTCAAGTTTCGACCGGGTGAGGAAGCTATCAGCATCGCCGAGGGCTACGGCATTGGCCTCATTGCGGCGAAGGTGGGCTCCCTTCTGTCGATCAGGGCGGGTTCAAAGCTCGGCTCATGCGTGTGCGCACTGGCCTGCGGAGTAATGGCGGGTGGCGCGGTTCATCTGCTTCACTCCGGTAAGCCGATGATCGTCCAGCTAAGCTTGCTGGCGGGCTGCGGCGTGACAGCACTCATTGTTGATCTGGCTGAGGACTCGATGGCTTCGCTCGTTGCTTTGGCGGCGGCGGCGGTGGTTTGCGGCGACCTACTGGGTCTCCTGAGCCTCAATGGCAATTCGCCAGGCTACGCGGGAACGATGCTTGCCTTGGCCGGATCGGGAGTCGGCCTTGTTGCAGTGGCTACCAATCGCTACAGCGGCGGCTGGATCAAACAAGCAATTCCTGTTGGCCTGGTCGCCATTCTTTCCTGCGCCGGATTTCTGATCTCCAAGCGGTGGCCGGACCTGCATGAAGCTGCCGTCATCTTCCCGGTCGCGTGCGCGGCAGGGCTTGCCGTTCACTGGATGATGCCGCCCGACGAGGATTCTAATACGCTGAGGCTCGGGATTGCCACGATCATATGGTGCTCGCTCGCAACCTTCGGATTTGGCTACTTGAAATCCTTTGGCACAGCTCTCTGTTTGGCCGGAGCGACCTGCACCCTGCTCATTCTCGGCAACCCGCGGGCGCTTTCGAGTCTCATTCCCCTTGCGATGCTGACTCTCTATCGAGTCTTTCGAACGACCTATGCGGACAATTACCAGGCCGTAGATATCGGCCAGAACTATGCGCTCATTGGTTTTGCCGTGGGAGCTATTGCGGCACTGCTGCCCGTTGAGTGGCTTCGCGGACATTCCGACCCTGCAGGGCGGCCAGCCCTTGGTGGCATGGTCATTTGGGCGCTCTATTCCATGGCAATACCAGCCCTGGTGCTCTTGCTTCTTGGCGAGCGAGGCATTATTGGGTTTCTCCTAGGCTTGGGACTGTCTCCGCTGGTAGCGAGATGGCATGGCCGGGCGTCCCTGGGCGTCATTTCGTTGAGCGTTGGTTTGGGTGGCGTCACTATCCTCTCCTATGGCTGGCTGAGCGATTTTCTGGACCTAGGCCGGGACGACAAGATGCGTGACTTTGGATACATGGCGGCGGCGCTAGTCGTTGGCGGCATTGCGCTTTCTTTACTAAGTCGTAATAGGGCCCAAGGGGTGGCGAGTTGAGCTCAGTCCAGCGAGCAGCAGCCTACAGTCGCGCCCTAGGACTGGCCGCGGCGATCATTGTATGCGTGTGCCTTATGGCACTCGGAATCACTCAGGAAGTGCCCCGTGGAAGCCTTTCTGGCCACCTTACGATGCTGGAAAGCGGGAAGCCTCTTGCCAAGGCGCGCTTCACGTTGACGGCTACTATGCTGGGCGCGCATGACGAGTCCACCCAGATCTATACGGTGCGGACCGATGCCGATGGCGCTTTCAACTTCCGACATATCCAAGCAGGCCAGTACGAGTTGGAGCTCTCTGCCAAGCATCACGAAGCCGAGAAGACTATCATTTCCATAGCTGAAGGCAAGACTGACGAAATTAAGGTCATCGCCGAACCCTCTGAGCCGAGTCTCAAGCTTTACGCAAGTCAGCATGTTTTCATGCCCGGTGAGCAGCCGAAGCTTGAAGCCCATGGCTTTGCCCTCTCGGATCACCTGGAAGTAGGCATTTACAAGCTGGACAGCGAAGGCATCGCCCGCCAAATGGGTCTGCAAAACGCCCTTGAACCTCTGAGAGATGGCGGTTCGGAAACTCGTCCGCTTCCGAAGATGTCTTTGGTCCGAACCGACAATCTCAAAATCCAGAACCGGGACGCTGAAGGAGCTTTCGTCGAGATGATGAAGCTGGACCCCCTGACCGATGGCTTCTATTACGTTAGGTGCACCGCCGGCGACGCTAAGGATCTTGCCTTCCTCAACGT
>JBBQMJ010000392.1:0-3544 GCA_038328815.1 Fimbriimonadales bacterium
TTTTGACCCCCGTTGAAGTGGGCAACCACTACTCGCTACAGGTTCAGAACTTCACCTTGTTTGGTGGGAACGCTGACTTTGGCGATATCGCCTGGGCGTTCACGTTCAATTCGCCTGCTGCTTACGATTGGGTCAAGTACACGCTTCATGGTAGCGTTAGCAGCTCCGATGGTAATGAGGCCCTTGCTGGCGTGGTTGGCGACGAGAAGGTTTTTGATAATGCTGCAAACCAGGTTGGCGAAGGCTTCATCGGACCGCTCAATGTTTTCAGCAACGCCGATGGCAGCGCTCAGGACTTTGACCTTTCGGTCTTCGTTCCGATCTCGCCTGCAACCAAGGTCGGCGAAGTTTTGAAGGACCAGTTCTTCATCACTTTTTCGGACAATGCGATTCTCAATGTTACGAGCATCGACCAGTGCTTCCACCCGGTTCCCGAGCCTGCCAGCATGGCAGTCATCGGCATGGGATTGGTTGGCCTAGTTGCTCGCCGACGCAAGAAGGCCTAAAAGGTCTCAATCTAAAACTCCGTTTAATGCCCCGCTCGCGCAATGCGCAGGCGGGGTTTTTTCGTGTCTCGGCAGCCAAGCGATTGCTTTGCATTATCTTGTAAGAGGGAATAAGATACGCCCGTTCCGTTGCGGTCGCTTATTCGGTGATTACGCCATTCCGAGGAACTCGAGGGACCGTGATGTAGGCGCCGCGCTATAACTGAAACGCTGCGTGGCCAAGAGCGGTCCCTCCGCTTCGCCTCTGCTTCGGTCGGGATGACGACCGAGAAATGGACGACTCAAATGAGATTCCCCGCGCTCCTAACTTCGATAGGGCAAATGCAGGGCAATCGCAAAGCCCCCTTTTTACCTTCCGCCCAACCCGCTCAGCGTCACGCCCTCAATGAAGTAGCGTTGCGCCAGGAAGAAGAGCGCAATAACCGGCACCATGCCCATTGTGGCAAATGCCATCAGCAGGCCAGGTTCACCAAAGCGGTCGCCCTGGAAGAGCTGTAGGGCGTAGGATACGGTCATCTTTTCAGGTGAATTGATGTAGATAAGCGGGCCCATGAAGTTGTTCCAGACCCCCACGAAGGTCCAAACCGTGATGACAGCAAGCGCAGGTTTCACTTGGGGCAGCATTACGGACCAAAACGACTTCAAATAGTTGCACCCATCGATCTTCGAGGCATCTTCAAGCTCCATGGGAATAGTGATGAAGAACTGCCGCAGCAGGAACACGTTGAACGCGCTGGCAAAGAAAGTGGGAACCCAAAGGGGCAGCAATGTATCGATCCACCCAAATGACTTAAAGATCAAGAAGGTCGGCATCAGGGTCACTGCGGCCGGGAGCATCATGGTGCTCAACAGAACCAGGAACGCGAGCTTCTTGCCCGGGAAGTTAAGCCTGGAAAAGGCGTACGCAACTAACGAGGAGCTGAGCACGGTGCCGAGCACACTAAGCAAGACCAGAATCAACGTGTTCTTCAGATAGACCAGCCCGTTGTTCGCCTCAGGAGGGAGATACTCTAGCGCCTCTGGATAGTTCTTCCAGCGAAGACCTGTCACCCGGACGTTGTCAACATCCGTCGGATTCGCTATGAATTCGGTGCCCGCCAGGTTGGCAGGTTCGCTTATTCTGATCGTCTTGCGGCCGTCCTCAAGGTCCTTGACATCCATCCCCTTGATTTGGGCGCCGTTGAAACTTCCGGTGACGACGTCCGCTTCGCGATCGATCTCCGTCGCTTCTTGAGGCTTCACGATGGCCGTCTGGCCAAGCAGCACCTTGGGCCGCTGAATCTCGAGCTTAAGCTTGCCGTCGGGCTCCTTGTCCACAAGGGTGGCTTCCGCATCGAGGTCCTGGAACTTGAGCTTGTAAAGGGGGTTTTGCGGGTCTCGATAGGGAGTTGTCACCTTCACATGGGGAATCCAGACCAGGCCATTTGGGCTGGACATGTCGAGGTCTTCCTTGAAACTCGTAATGAGTGCCCACAAGAAGGGAATGCCGAATATCACGGAACCAATGAGAAGCAACAGGTGCGAAGCAATCGCCTTGGCCACACCTCGAGTTCGAGCGGCCCGCTCCGCAAGGCACATCACAAGAAAGGCGACAACGAACAAGGTCGCTAAAGACAGGGCTACGGACGCGGAAAGCTCCACCGCGCCGCGGATGATTGAGACCGGATCTCCACTCTTCTTGAGAATCGTAAAGAAGAGTAGGGCCGCAGCAATCCATGCCACAGTCGATGTCAGCATCGATTTTTGCCGCTTCGCCGTCAGTTCGGGCATCGCGGTGGTCCCCGCAGAAAGCAACATCGTATAGAGCCGACTCAGGCCAAAAGTCAGACAGGCGATCGACGCCCATCCGGCAAATGGCATTACGATCCATACGATGGGGATTCGAAACCCACTGACCGGATGTCCTGGGTTTGCCGCCGCCGTGTAGCCAAGCATCAAGCAAACTGCGGCACCTGCGGCCGACGTCAAAAGTGCTCGCGAATTGGGCTGACGAGCAACCCCTTTAGGCAGAATCGCCGACGCGAGGCCACGGTAAACCGTGAGAGCAAGCAGAACCCACCCGATCCAGGCGAACAAAGTGCCGACAAGGAACATCAGTTCAGGGCTCATTCTTCAACCTCCGAATGAACCCAGCGTTTAGACAGACTCAACTGGAAGAGGGTGAGTAGGAGGATGACAAGGAACAGCGCCCAGGCAAGTGCACTAGCGTAGCCCATTCGAAAATAGGCGAAGCCATTCGTGAAGAGGTGGAAGACCGGCACAAGCATTGAATCTGCTGGGCCAACTGGGCCGTCGGATGACGGCTTCATGATGTAGATGCGGTCGAACTCCTGCATCGCGCCAATGATTCCCATCACCATGTTGAAGAAGATGATCGGGCTTAGTTGCGGCAGCGTCACCGACCAGAACTGCTTGCCAGGACTGGCACCGTCTAGTGAGGCGGCTTCGTATAGCGAAGTTGAAATGCCCTTCAATCCGGCGAGCCACAGGATCATGCCTCCACCAGCGCCCCAAATTCCCATAAGGATAAGGCCCGGCTTAGACCACGCTTCCGCTTGCATCCAGCCCGGAGGCGGCAGGTGAAGCCACTTGGCAATCGTCACGTCCCAGAAGCCGTTTATTAAACCCCTGTGAGGATCGCCAGCCAGCAGCCATATCCACAGCATGGAGGCGGCCATCACGGGCACGATGGCCGGCATGTAGAACAGGGTTCGATAGACTCTGATTCCCTTCACCGCGGCGTTAAGTAGCAGCGCAATGGCCAATCCGGTGATTAAAGCCAGCGGCGTGCCGATTCCTGCTAGGTAAGCAGCGTTGCTGAGCGCCTTGCTCACGTAATCGCGATCGGTTGTCACCATGTCGGCGTAGTTCTTGATGCCGACCCAGCGCGCATCTTGAAGCACGTTGTACTGGGTGAAGCTAAAGAACAGGGAGGCGAACATGGGGCCGAGGGTGAAGACTAGGAAGCCAAGCACCCACGGCGAGATCATGAGATAGCCCCATTTAGCCTCAGCCTTTCCAACGGAGCCGAGCTTCTG
>JBBQMJ010000393.1:0-3539 GCA_038328815.1 Fimbriimonadales bacterium
TCGCTTCGCCGTGTCCGAGCAATTTCATGGTGTGCGCCTCGACGTGCTCCATGCCTACGTAGGGCAATTCAGGCGTTTCACTTGGCTGTGCGCGTGACCTCGAAGGCGCGTTGATTTGTAAGCGTAGTTCGGGATACAGGGGGATGAACTGTTCGAGTCTGGGCAAGAACGCTGGCTAGGGAACTGGAGGGACGGAAGTTTGGCGAGCCTTCCATCGGTCAGGCAGCAGTTCTCGGACTTGGCTTGTTGTCATTGAAGGCAGCCGCTGCAGAACATCGGTCAGATATTCTTGGGGGTTAAGAGCGTAGCGGCGGCAGCTTTGAATTATGGTGTAGATGACGGCGGTGCGCCAGCCTGCATCCGGATGCCCGATGAACAACCATCGCTTCTTTCCGATGGCCGACGGCCTCACATCATTCTCCACAAGGTTGGAATCGATTTCAAATCGGCCGTCGCGCAGATAACCGACCAGGGCCGTGTATTCATTGAGCAAATAGCGCGCGGCATTACCCAGGGTGCTCTTGGGCAGGACGCGCAAATCGGCCCGGATCGCTTCGGCTCGTCTCTTCATCGCCAGCCAGATGGCGGGGGCTTTCTGGAGCCGCCCCTTGCGCCTCTCCTCCGGTTTGGAGTCCTTAAGCTCTCGCTCTAACTGATAGAGTTGACGCATCTGCCCGATGAACCACAGGGCTTCCGAGCAGGATTCCAGTAACGCCTTATAGAACTTGCGCCGGGCGTGACTGACGCATCCGATCCGCTTGAGCGTGGAGGATCGCTCCTTGCGCAACGCGTCGTAAAGGCCGTAGCCATCTGTCTGCATCGTGCCGCGAAAACCCCGCAATCGTTCTCGAGGCCCATCCTGGCCCCGGCTTTGATGAAATTCCAGGAAGACGTACCCGCCCGGCCTGGAATAAAACCAGAGGTAACCTTGAGCCGCTTTGCCTTTGACTTCCGGGTCGAGCACCTTCACCGGAGACTCGTCAATCTGCAGGTAATCCCCGACTTTAAGCTCTTCCCAGATCAGCCAATAAATGGCCAGAAGCAAGTGCGCCACCTTTTCCACCCATTGCACCATTTGCTGGCGCGAGATCGTCACCCCAAAACGCTCCCGAAAATTCCTTTCCAACGTGTAATAGGCCACGTGATCGTCAAAACGACTGAGTAAGAGGAAGACCGCCAGTCCCAATCCCAGCTTGCTTTGCGGAACCAGTCGCGGGGGTAAGGGCGCAATCGTCACTCCCTGACAGCAGGGCTTTTGACATCTGCCATACTTGGGGCGCACGATCTCGTGAATGATCAATTTGGCCGGAACGTAATCGTACTCGGTCGTGACCTCCTGGCCGATCCGCTTCCTTGGCTGGCCACTGGTCGGACAGATTCTGTCCTCGGGCTCGAGGATGGTCTGTCGCTTTTCCAATTCGACGGGAGGCAAATGACGGCGAGTTCGTTCCTTGGCGCGCTGGCGTTGCTCGGCTCGGTCTTTGGCGATGGCTTCTTCGAGCACCTCGCCACTGAGGGGAGGAGGACGTTGATTTTGCTCTTGAGCATCGGCCAGCACTTGCCGGAGTTGCTTCTCCTGTTCTTCATCGAGCTTGTCGGCCTTGCTCCCAAAGAGCTCTCGTTTAAGCTCGGCGATGATCGCTTGGGCTTGGGCCAATTGTTGTGCCTTGAGCGTCATTTCGCGCTGAGCTTGGGCCAATTGCTCTTGCAACCGCGCGGCATATTCGGCCAACCCCGCTGGATTATTGGCAAATTCGCGCAACAGTTCTTTGGAGGTCTTCACCCTTGAAGCACCTCTCGGAAGCCACGGCAAAGCGGATAAATATAGATATCCTTCACCGCCACTTCCATGCAGTTATGTCGATCCTGTCGCGTCCGTCCCTTGGTCGCGCCGACTCTTTGCCAATTGGCGGCGCGGTAGACCGTGCCGCGGAATCGAGCTTGTTCGACGAAGGTCTCCATCAGCACGATCGGATGGCCATACTTAGCCCGCCAATCCGAGTCGATCCGACGCCTAATTTGGCCCAAGATCCAGCTGCCCAAACCCCGAACAACAACCGACGGTAAAATGAGAAAACGTGTGTTATTGGCGATGAGCGCCAGATTCTTCTGCCGCTGCTCAGCAGACCAGCCGATAAATTGGTCCCGGTCCTGGCACTTCCAGGCCGCAGCTCCAAAGACCAGGCAAGCCAAGCGACGGCCTTGTTGATCCTCAATGAGATATTGCAGGTTCTCCCCGACCGCGCCCTTGAATCCCAAATAGTGATATCGACTCAGCACCCTTTTGACCCACGCCCGCTCGGTCGCGTCCCTGCTGACCTCCTTCAGCCGCGGGCGACCGAGATCTTCAAAAGCACAACGAATCTCGGCCGGTGATGCTTCGGCCAGCGGAAGTTCCGAAGCCACGCAGCGCATGCGGTTGGTCGGAGCTTGGCGACGCGCTGGCAACTCCAATAACCCACGTTGATGTAACTTGAGCAGCATCGTCCGTGCGGCCATATCTTTGAGCTGCCCGGCTCCGTTGCGCCAACTCCAACGAGAGGCCAACTCCACGGACAGACGCCGCCGGCTCCAGCCCGCGTGTTCTTTCACCCACTGACGAAGGTGCTCCAGTTCTGGCCCATCCAACCGGCGGCCTTGCACGATAAGAGTCTGATCCACGCCTCTTTATTAACCGAAGAAAAAGCCGGAGTCCAGTCGCAAATGAAACTTTTTTCAAACCCGGCGCCACCGCCGCCGCGACGTGCCCTCGATCCCGTGCATCAACAACATTAGCTCCTCCGGACGCAGGCACTGGCTTTGGCCTTGCCCCCAGGGCGCGGCAAATCTTCCCGACTCCAGTCGCTTGCTACACAGGACCAAACCCGACCCGTCCCAGAAAAGGACTTTCAGTCTATTACGTGCTTTATTGATGAAGACGAACAAAAAACCGGAAGTCGCTTCCTGCTGCAGTGTTTCCTTAACCAAAACGCAAAGACCGTTGAAACTCTTCCGTCCGTCAATCGGCTTGGTGGCCAGGAAAACGCGAGTCGCTGGTGATAGACTCAACATGGTCGCTGGAGAGTTTGAATCACCGCTCCAATCCAGTCCGGGTTGGCCAAGCCGCTAAAGCGAACCTGCAGTCTCCCGGCCAGACTGACCTCGGCTGCCCAACTCGGCAGCAACGCCGACCCAGCCTCGAACTTGACCTCTTGGAATACGGACGTTCGACCGTTTCGCGCTTCCTTGACCTTGACCGTTCTTGCCTTGGAATCCTGGTTCTTCTGGTAAACCCAGTAATGTCGCCGACTTGTGCGTATCCCCCGTTCCCGAGCGAAGCGTTTCAATCCCAGACCGCTTTGCCGGTAGGCCGCGACCACCGCACCCATCTCCTTGCTGTTTTGTATCGAATGTTGATTAATTGCGTCGTTCATCCTCCCATCTTACCCGCCACCGCCCGATTGAATAGAATGCACTCCCCTTGACGCTTACCATAAATCCCGCTCTGCTCTATTGGCAAGGCGGGGCCGAGATGCCGAATTTGTCCGACTCGGATCATG
>JBBQMJ010000394.1:0-3527 GCA_038328815.1 Fimbriimonadales bacterium
TTGTTTTCCCTGCTCCGTTCGAGCCGATGAAACCGAAGATGTCACCTGGAGCAAGCTCAAAGTTCAAATCGCGAACCGCGATCAGGTTGCCGTACTCTTTTGTCAAACCATCGATTTCAAGCATGCTTTCGCACCACGGAGAATTTCTGCTCCCGGTCGACGTGAATCAAGGCTCGCCGAGTAAAGGCCAGGATGCCAAATATGAAGACCAAAAAGAGCAAGATTTGGGACACGAAGAACGTTCCATCGGGAAGGGAATTCAGCCACATATCAAAGCTGTATGTTGTGGTTGAAAAGGGGTCCCTCGGCCCGTTGGTCGCATGGCCCGTAATGACGTCAAATAGCCCCACCATGGGATTCAACGTGAGAACAAGGGCAGATATGCCATCGCGAAGGCCAGGGAACGTGGTCAAGATTGCGGGTAACGCCACTGTCCACCCAAAGATCGTCCCAAACGAATACGTTAAGGCTTGTAACGGCCTTCGAGCAACGGCTGAGAAGAACAAGGTTATAGCAAGGGACAGCCAAGCAAATACCAAAGGCAAGAGACTTCCCAGGAGCATCAGTCCGGTGTAGGCAAGTATTGAAAAGTGGGCGTCCGGATGCAAAGCTTTAAATTCGATCGAGCTGATTCCCACGAATGGCAACGCAGCTGCCCAGAACAAGGTGAGGACTTGAGCGTTTGACGAAAACTTGCCGAGCACGATTTGCCTTTCGGATATCGGCGCAACCCGAAGAATGTCCCATGTGCGCTTTTCTCGCTCTCCGGCAATAGATGCGTAAAAGCAGAGCACGGGCGCGATACCGGCAAGAAATAGCTCGATGACTAGCATCGCCGCAGGATCAATGGCTGACCCAACTGACCCAAAGATTAGAAGCAATGAGACGTAAGCGGCACCGAGAACCCCGATCGCCAGCTTCGTCGTCTTTATGTGCCCGTTCCCGATTAGAAAGAATCTCCGAAACGCACGTTTCGATTCTAATCGTAGCGGGTTCTTGGCTAGCTCGTTCCTAATGCTCAACGCGGATCCCTCGCAGAAAATATGAAGGTCGTTGCTGGCCCGTCATTGCGGCCGACGAACGCTCCGACTTCAATCTTCGGCGCTTCTCCCACAAGCACCATCTCGTTATTGAAAACTGCCGGCAATGCGATGAGCACGGCTCGGCCGAGGTCTTGGCTAACATCGCCTACTACAGAGTTCGCAGCGCCATCGAATTCTGGATAGGCTTCATTTGAGCGGATCTGCCCAAACTTCGCAAAAGCGTTCGGCGAGTCAGGGGTTTCTCCAGGAGCAATCGCATGACGTGGTTCCTTGAAGTAACCGCTCAACAGCCAGCTCTTGCTAACCCGAACACTAGAACCAGCCGAAAGCGATCCAACTCTGTAGATTCCGTCGCGAGTGCAAAGTACGGCATGGTCGATTGGCGTGCTCGCCGAGACTGTCACGACATCGCCATTGCGCACGAGGTGGACAAAATTCGAATCCAAGCGGCCAAGTAGCGTCATCTTATAGAGTGTCAAATTTGTCGCTTTTAGCGGCTTGACTTGAATGCCGCCATCTTCGATCAGTTGAACTGGCGTGTCCAGGACCTGGTCATTCTCCGGTCCATAACTAGTACCCATTGCTCTGTAAGTGAGGCCAGCTTGCTCGACGTGCTTCAACGCGATCTGGTAGTTGCCCGCATCCTTAATGAAGAACGTTGACTGCCCCTTTACTATGGCGTTCGGCAATTCTTGCTGAGCGATAATCTGCATGCTGCTGCTGCTGGAAGTCGGAAGGGCGTAAAGAGCGCTTGCTTGGCTTAGCAGGACAAAAGCGAATCCCAAGCTCAAAACGGGCGCCGTCACCCAGGCAAATTGGCGCCTTTTTAATCGCTGCAATACGGCAAAGTTCAGCGGAACAACAATGATGAAGTAGATGCCCAGAATCGAGAAGATACGCCACGAAGTGGGCATAGCAATCCGGAAAGGCTGTCTTACAGCCGTGTCGACTGCTGACCGCGGCAGCGGATTCGAAACATAAATGCTCCCGTTGCTGCCACCGGTGTCACGGCGCACAGATGTAAGGAATTTCTCCTTGCCAGTCCAGGTTGCAAAAGAAGAACTCGTGAGGTCAAATCCGAGAAGGACTACTTGCCCGCGTCCAAGACGAGTTCTGGCAACCAGCGGTCGGTCTTCTTGATCGCCAAAAGTCTCGACCCCTTGGCCAGCTATTAGGCCGATGCTGCGAAACCCATGGACATGATCAGAAGAGCCATTCGGGGTCGGCGTGACAGAGTCAAGAATCGGGGACGATTCTACGGTCCGCGTCCCTCCAAGTTGGACAGAGATCAGCCTGGCCAATCTGGGGTCAAGCTTATAAGGCGACGAAGCGTCGCCACCGATAACGATGGCGCCACCGCCTAGCACATATTCTTCAAGAGCATTTAGTGCCCCCGCCGACAGTTCTTCTGCGCCCGTGGCGAGATAAACGCAGGGCCAACCCACATAGGCCATTTGGCTATCCGGGGCATCTTCGGCACTAATGCGCGACACATGCTGCCTGGTGTTTGACTGGTTGTCAACGCTAAAGTCAGTTGACTTGCCACCGATTTCAAGCAATCGGCCGCTAATGTAGTCCTCATATCTTCGTCCTATGGTTAACGATGTTGAGTTGGGCCCTGCCTGAATCGATAGGGAGGACTCTGCATCGCCCGTTGGCACGCAGATGATCTTCGTCGTGGTTGACCTCTCTGCTAGGGCTACCGGATAGGAAATGTGGTACCCGGGGCGGTCGAACGCAAGAGTTGCCGTGGTAGCGGCCCCCTCATTGCGGATCAAAGTCTTCAAGACCGATTGACTAATACCGGGAGTCCCTTGCAAGACGGGAATGACGGTCAAGTCGAGGACTTTGTTTTGCCCCAGGGCTGCGCTACCGACGACGGCCCCTGCAAGAACGAATGCCACCTTTAAACCAAGCTTTTTCAAATTGTTCCCTCAACGCGAAGACGCGGGCGCTTCGAACGATGGTTCATAGTCGCACGCTTTCACGCAGGTTGAGCAAAACGAGCTTCAACTCAACTCGCTCAAGGGAAACTGCCTAGGCCAAAAGGCCTACGAGGAGCTTATCGATTTCCAGCTTACGCCGCAATAAATTTTCCAGACCCAGCGACCCATTTTTCTAGCACAGCCACGAGGTCATCGCGGGAGAAGGGTTTTGAAATATAGTCGTCCATGCCGGCCTCTAGGCAATTTTCGCGGTCGCCACTCATTGCGTTTGCAGTCATCGCAATGATGGTAACGCGGCGCACGCGCTCATCTGGCAGCTTGCGAATCATTCTCGTTGCGGTCAAGCCATCGATGTTCGGCATTTGGACATCCATGAAAACTAGGTCGTAGTGATTCGCCTCGATCATCGGAATCGCGTCGGAACCGTCGACAGCGATCGTCACATCGCATCCAAGCTTCTGCAGGGTTTTTTCTGCCACTTTACGATTGACGAGGTTATCCTCGACTACCAATATCCGTGGTCCCCGACGTTCCGCTA
>JBBQMJ010000395.1:0-3527 GCA_038328815.1 Fimbriimonadales bacterium
GCGGGGAGATGGGCGTTCACGCAGTGGGCGCTACGCAAGCAGGCAAGGCCAAAGTTCGAACTCGCTGAGAAGATGCTTTTTACCCGCGAATCGTTGGAACAAGCAACCAGTGAGCGTTTGGCTCGCTATCACGCCACGCGGTTTCCTCAGGGAGTCATGGTTGCTGACCTTACCGTGGGTATCGGCGCAGACTTGATCGCCCTTGCGAAACGAGGGCCAGCGAAAGGATTTGAAATCGATGAGGAGCGAGCCGCCTACGCACAGTACAACTTGGCAGCGCACGGTTTAGAAGCGGAAATTCAAATTCAAGATTCTCTAGGCGCCAGCTGGGATTTTCAATACGCTTTTGCGGATCCTGCCCGCCGCGTAGGGGGCAAGCGGACCCTAAACCCCGACGATTTCCAACCTAATCCTACTGATTTGGCGAAGAAGATGGGCAAGTTGGACCTGGGGCTGATCAAGCTGACTCCTATGCTGCCGGATAAGGTCCTTGGCGAGCTTCCAGGATCCATTGAGTTTGTCTCTCTTGGCCGCGAGTGTCGTGAAGCTTTGGTGTCGGTCGGAAACCCGGATCGACCGGTTTCGGCGGTTCAGATCGAATCGGGTGCGCGCCTGTTTGCGGGCGATTACCCGCCGACGGTGGATGAGCCCATGGAGTTTCTTTATGAGGCAGATCCAGCCGCAATTCGCGCGGACTGCCTCGAATCCCTTGCTCTTGAACTCGATTTGATGGCGCTCAGTGACTCTAACGGGTATTTGACAGGAAACCGCCTCTGGACTCAAAGCAGTTGGGTGACGCCTTACCGAGTCGTGGCATCACATAGGGCCGACATTACTGCGACCAAGGCAACGCTTGAAACGTTAGGAAGCTCAACGCCGATTGTCAAAAGTCGGGCGGGGGTTGATGTTGAGGCGTTGAGGAGGGCCTGGAGGCTCAAGGGCAAACGGGAGCTAATCGTTGCCGTGTATGCGGTTGGGAAATCGATCCGGCACGTGGTGATGGAGCATGTGCGCTGAACTTCCGCACTCCAAAGTCGAGTTCATTGGGCTTTAAATATGGGCTCTGAATGCGTAGGATAAGGTGTGGCAGCAACCATTCTCGGCATCCATCACGTGACGGCGATCTGTGGCGATCCGCAGCAAAACGTGGATTTCTATACGGGCGTCCTCGGCCTGAGGCTCGTCAAGCTCACGGTCAATTTCGACGACCCAGCGACGTACCACCTGTACTACGGCGACGGAGCAGGTTCGCCGGGCAGTATTATCACGTTCTTTCCGTATGCCGAAGGCCGGCCGGGCCGCGCTGGCACCGGGCAGGTTTCCACGACCACCTACGCGATCCCGAAAGGCAGCTTGCAGTTCTGGAAGGACAGGCTGGCAGGGTTCGAGGTCCAGACTCAGCCATGCACGGCCGTTGATTCCGTCTGTTTCGATGATCCGGATGGTCTGTCCGTGGAGCTCCTAGAAACCGAAGATTTTCCAACAATCGAATGGACCAGAGGGCCGATAGGTGCGGAGTCCGCAATTCGTGGCATTGCCGGAGCAACTCTTTCGGAAGAAGGCTACGAGCAGACTGCAAAGCTGCTTGAGAGAATGGGATTTTCGCTCACAGCGGAACACGGAAATCGGTTCAGATACGAGATCGGCCATTCATTTATCGACTTGCTTTGCCAGCCCGATGCAGCGCCAGCGCACGGTGGCCGGGGAACCGTTCACCACATCGCTTTCCGGACCCCTGACGACGCGCAACAACATGAATGGCGGAACGCTTTAGTTAAGCAGGATTTCAATGTCAGCCCAGTTATGGACCGTGAATATTTCCACTCCATCTACTTCCGTGAACCGGGTGGCGTGCTGTTCGAAATCGCGACCGATCCTCCAGGGTTCTCGGTGGACGAGTCACTGGAATCGCTAGGAACCAAACTTCAACTTCCTCCGGTATATGAGCCGTTGCGGAGCCAGATTGAGAAACTTGTCACCCCATTAGTCTTACCGGCAGTTGATTGAGGCCCTTATGTCGGCCAAAACCAGGGCGTGCAATTTTCGTATGTGACCCCGTACAATATTAAGGCGGCATGGGTAATTGGATCCAACCTGTTTACGGCACGGCACGGCGAACTGAGTACGATTACGCTCCGTTAGTGCTGGGCGTACTGTGTTTATTCACCTTGGGCTTGGCGGTGTTTATCCCTCGCTACTATGGCCTAGCCACTGAAAGTGTCGGCACTCCGGTGGCCGATTTCACCCAGGTGCGAGAGCTGCTGGACAGGTTTCGAAGGGACGCCGGCCGGTACCCGTCAACGCAAGAAGGCCTACAAGTGCTGGTCAATCCGCCCAGCGAAGTTTCCAACTGGAGGGGGCCCTACACCCAGGAAATTCCCAAAGACCCTTGGGGACATCCGTATGAATACGCATGCCCCTCGCCCGAGCAACCCAATGCCTTTGTGCTGATCAGCTACGGCGCTGATGGAAAGCCTGGCGGCGAAGGCGATGCGGCAGATACGTTTGACCACGGCTCGTAATCGGTCGAGCCTCGCGGCTATGCTTGAGCGCCATGATCCAATTCGTTCATAACTACGTCCGTTCCCAAATTGGTTCAGAACTAACGTTACTTGGCCTGCACGGAACTGGCGGTGATGAGTCGGAGATTCTGGGCTTACTTGGGGCGATCGATTCCGGCGCCTCTATGCTTAGCCCTCGCGGCAAATCGACTGAGGAAGGCGTCAACCGCTTCTTTCGGCGCCTGGCGGAAGGCGTTTTCGACATGGAGGACCTTGAGGCACGGACTCAAGAATTAGGAGAGTGGGTTGAATGGGCGCGAAAGACCTACACCATCAAGAAGCTTTTTGCGATCGGCTATTCGAATGGGGCAAATATAGCGACTTCTCTCCTATTCATGCGCCCCGAATCACTAGATGGTGTAATCGGGCTTCGTGGGATGACGGCCTATGTCGACGAAGCGGCCAATCTAAGAAATAAACCTGTGCTGCTTCTTAGTGGGGATACGGACCCAATCGTGCCCCATGGTGACGTCAAAGGCTTGGCCGAGGCACTTGTCGCTGCAGGCGCCAACGTCCAGCACGAGTGGCTTACAACTGGACATGGCTTGACTCAGCAGGATGTTCAAATTGCGCAGGAGTGGTTAGCCAAGCAGGGTTGAGCGAAGGGCGACTAGGGCGGCTTGCGTGACACGTAAGCGGATGTCCTCGCGCAGTCCTCGATATTGAACTTCCTTGACCTCGCAGCCGGCAGCGGTGGCGATCCCGATGTATGCAAGCCCCACCGGCTTGCCACCAGTATCTGCAGTTGGTCCGGCGTTACCCGTGATGCTCAGTCCGAACGATGCTTGGAAGCGCTCCTTCACGCCGGTCGCCATTTCTGCCGCGCATTCGCGGGAAACCGGTCCAAATTGGTCAAGCGTTCGCTGGCTGACGCCAAGCATGGCTTTCTTAACCTCCAGCGAGTAGGCGATTACACCACCTAAGAATGCGTCGCTTGAGCCTGGGACGGAAGAAAATCTTTGGCCC
>JBBQMJ010000396.1:0-3526 GCA_038328815.1 Fimbriimonadales bacterium
CCAGCCGGTTGGACTGTTGAAGCACATGGACCAGGATTTCGACAGTGCCCGTAATGGGGAGCACGCGCTCACCACGAATATAACCGTGGCTCTTTCTGACCTGCCCTTCTCGATAAACAGCCGGCTCACGCCAGCTTGCGCCGCTCAAGTTGAGCGTAAAGACATTGTTGCCTTCCAAGGCGGACTTTGAATCAAGGTCGGTAAGGAACTGGCCGCTCTGCTTGAGGAATCCAAACGAATAGCCGCCGGAACCGATCAGAGACTCTTCACTTATAAACCCACCTTGCGCAAGCCATGCCCAGGCCTTTTCCGGGTCAAGGTCAAGACCGACGTCTTTGGCAAGCTGGGAAGTGAACTCCTTGAGATCCTTGAACTGAGCATTGGCGGTGTACCAATAGTCGGCAAAACGAACATGTGTGAGAATGCGATCTCGCTGGCGGCGGTCGTACTGCTCGTGAAGCCAATCCGTCTTGTGGCGTCCTTTGAGACGCTCCAAGATCGTATAGGCAACTTCCCGCCCGCCTAGATGGGTCATGGTAAGGCCAGCGGAAAGAATCGGATCCGCAAAGCCCGCGCTCTCGCCGACCAGGAACCAGTTTTCGCCGCACATGCGCTCGGCAATGAAGGACCAGTCCTTTGTCGTCTTGAAGAGCTCCTCGCAAGTCGCATTCTCCATCAGCGAGACGATGAGCGGATCCTCGGCAAGTGCCTTCTGATAAAGCTCCTCCGGTCTCATCCCGGACTTCTTGTAGTAGTCGGCCGGCACGACCAAACCAACGCTGGTCCTTGTCGGTCCGATTGGAATAAACCAAAGCCATCCGTACCCAAGGCTCATGATATAAATTCGTGTACCCCCGACACCAATTTCGACTGCCCAGGAAGCATTCTGCCAATAATCCCAAATTGCGATGTTCTGGAGCGACGTGGGATACTCGCACTCAACTTCCATCGCGCGACGCAGTATCCCTGAGTGGCCAGATGCGTCGACGAAGAACTGCGCCGTTGCCGTCGTCCTATCGTCGAGTTCTAGGCCGGTCACTCGATCCCCCTCCCGCAGCACCTTAACTACTTTGCGAGGCTGAAAAACTTCGCATCCGACCCCGATCGCGTGATTCAGAAGAATGTCGTCATAGACGGCCCGGTCAACTTGGAAGGCAGTCTGGAGTCGTTGCCCTTCGTACTTAGCCGGCCTGGGCTCCTCTTTAAATAGCTCCCCGGCGATGAAATCAAAGTCCCAAAGCTCCGGACTCTTGCCCCAGCGATAGGTGGCGCCGATTTTGATCGGAAACTCCGCCGCCTCCATCTTGTCCCAGCAGTCCATTTCGTGAAGGACATCGCAAATTGGCGGGAGAAGGCTCTCTCCAACGTGATCGCGCGGAAACTCTTCGCGCTCGAAGATAGCCACTCTAAGGTCGGGTTTGTATTTCTTGAGGATGGCTCCAGCAGTAGTGCCGCCCGGCCCACCGCCGATGATCGCAACGTCGAATTTGAGAGTCTTGTCTTTCATGTTCTGCCCGAGCGAGGCGGGATACCGGACATATTATTAAAGCGCGCAACGTTTCCGTTGCGCGCCTTCGTATCAGATATCAGCCCTTTGCAGGTGCCTCAGGCGATGCCTTGTCAGCGGCCCTGGGAGCACCACGAGGTCCACCCGGCTTAAACCCGCCTGGGGGCTTGAAAGGCATTGGCTTGACCACCTGGCTTGAGATATCGCCCGACGATGATCGGTAGAAGGCCATACCGCCAACTACCAAGACCACCGCCAAGACAACTATTGCGCCGATGAAATAAGGTTTTGGGATTTCCGTCTTCATCCCTCGCCCTATTCGTTGTCGGCCCACCAGCTACCCCAATAATGGAGCACCGGATCCGAAAGATAGAACGTTGACCACGCGTTGTTGGGGGTGTAATTTCCATTGCTGGAATTGGCCGCCCACCACTGGAATGTTTGCGCATCACAGTCATTGGCCTGGAATTGCATGCCCTTCTTAAGCTTCGCATGGCCATCCATGAAGCCGGTCACTAAGCCACCCGTGTGCCATTTCTTTGCCGCGTTTCCAACGCCGACGCTGGCTACGTCGTCACTGTCATAACCCGGGTTTCCGTTCGTCGTGTGACAACTGCCCTGCGTGCCATCCATTGCGAACCCACCGTTGGGGTTAAAGACGGCGACTAGCTGCATGAGCTGAGAGGGCTGTTCGACTTGAGTGTAAGTACGCGGAATCGGCAAGTTCGTCGCCGGGTCCGAGCCATACATCAAGCCGTTATTGTTCCAAGACAACGTCTGCTGAAGTTCCCAATCTCCCCAGTAACCTGTAGCCGTCATCGGCCGGCCACCAACGATATTCGGAATTCCGCCTGCCGCATCCCAAACTATGTCAATGTTCTTCACGTAGGGATACAACTTCTGAAGTGCGTAGGAACCGCCCACGGGATCGTCCCAATTACCGTCCTGCCAAGGCAGGAAGCAGGTGTCATCGTAGTCGCCCGCGTACATGACGGCACCCAACACGTTTTGCTTAACGTTTGAAATGGTGGCTGCCTGTTTGGCAGCTCCCTTTGCCTGAGCGAACACCGGGAACAGAATGGCGGCGAGGATCGCGATGATCGCGATCACGACGAGAAGTTCAATGAGAGTAAATGCCTTTTTATGTATACGAGTGCAGTGCGACATTGCGTGAGCGTCTCCTTCTAATCGACCGCGGCAGGCTCAAATCTGCCGCTGTGATCATTAGTTAAACATTATATCATATGAATTCAAAAGTTCCAATAAGTTTTAAGACTCACTCATAAGTGCGAATATTGAACATTTTAACGTAGAAGCGCTGATTCTCGTACAACTATTTCACGCAGATGCTTCAACGTTAAACGAAATTCTAAGGTATCTTGGGTGCTGTTTACACGCACAGAGGAACAGCAAGGATATGGAATGGAAAGGGGTTCTCCCGGCAATCACAACTAAGTTCAACGTCGATCTCTCCGTTGACTACGATTTTATCGGCCGACACGCTAAGTGGCTTGTGGAGAGCGGCTGCACTGGCATCGTCGCCCTCGGCTCCCTAGGCGAGGGCGCCACACTCGATCACGAAGAGAAGCTCGAGATACTGAAGGTAATCGTGGATGCAGTAGGTAGCCAGGTGCCTGTCGTTGCGACGATTTCGGGCCTGTCAACTCGGCAATGCGCAACGCTCGCAAAAGAGGCCCTGGGTCTGGGATGCAAAGGTCTCATGGTCCTGCCCGCCTACGTCTATAAAGGCGATTGGCGAGAGATATCCGCCCATTTCAGCACAGTTTTTGAGGCTACGCCACTCTCGTGTATGCTCTACAACAACCCCGTCGCATATACCGTGGACGTTCTTCCCGAACAGCTCGCCGAACTTGCTGGCAAGCATGCCAACTTGCACGCGGTGAAGGAATCCAGCACCGACGTTCGCCGAGTAACTGCAATCAAAAACATCCTTGGCGGCCGCATGAAGATTCTCGTGGGCGTGGATGACGTGATTCTTGAAGGAATCCACGCCGGCGC
>JBBQMJ010000397.1:0-3514 GCA_038328815.1 Fimbriimonadales bacterium
ATTCCAACCAAGCAAAGGTCGAAACGGGGTTCGACCCTCCCGATTTAGCCTAGAGAGCCTCAACGCGGTCGGCCAAGCCGTTCGCCCCCAGAATTCTAAGCGCCGCCGCGCCCGCCTTCCAATCAGGCAATGCTGTAGGCAAGTCGACGGCAACATCCGGCCGCATTCGTGTGACCTCACGAAACATAAGCGCAAGCTCGGCTTGTGGCTGATCCCATTCGGCGATCACGTTATCCAGAGTGCCGTGCTTCAGCAGCAAAGAAGCCGCCGCCTTTGGGCCGATGCCCCTGATGCCGGGGATCTTGTCGGAACTATCGCCCATCAATGCTTTCAGGTCCGGTACCTGCTGGGGAAGGACACCGAAGATTTCGACTACTTGATGGGGCGTGATTCGCGCCAACTCTCTGGTTCCTCGCTGGGGGGCGATGACGGTCACTTCGTCAGAAACAAGCTGATAAGAGTCTTTATCGGTCGTTAGCAAAAGCGACTGGCCACCAAGCGCAGTCTCGGCGTGAGCCGCGGCCGCCATCAAGTCGTCAGCCTCATATCCAGCAGCCTTGCCGACCCCAAATCCAAAGGATTGACACACGGTGGGCAGCATGTCCAATTGCTGCACGATCTCTCGCTCAAAGATGCGGCCAGTTTGATAAAGTGGCCAGAGCTTGTTTCGATACGTATCGACGCCCAGCGTGTCCCACGCCACAAAGACGCCACGCGGCTCCTCCTCCGACCAGATTCGTGACAGCATGCTAATGAACCCGACAATGGCGTTGATCGGCAAGTCATCCACACCACGCACCGTTTTGGGCGTCGAGTGATAGGCGCGGTGGGCGAGGTTGTCGCCATCGACGATGAGAAGGGGCGGCTGCACGCCTCGAATGATGACAGACGCAACCATCGCCACAAAGGGTCTCAGGCAGTTTCTTCAGAAGGTTCAGGCGGGAACAGATTGATGATCGTTGCCGAGCCCAATTTGTAGCCAACGCCAGGAAAGCTCTCGAGTGGAAGCCAAACACCATGGAGACGGAGCTTCTTTTTCAGCCGGTGGATATAAGTCGCAAGGCTGTGAGTGTTAGTCGCTATGTCATAGCCCCAAATCGTGGTAAATATCTCCTCTTTAGTCAGGAGCTGCTCCTGATGCATCACGAAGTGGTAAAGCAGTTTGAATTCGAGATTGGTCAGGCCAACGGGCCTCTCCTGAACGAAGGCATCATTGAAGTTGCAGTCAATTCTAAGCGGGCCAATAACGATCAGGTCCCTTGGTGACGGCGGCCGATCGGGGTGATGTCCTTCAGCGCTGATAGTCGTGCGCCTAAGCAGCGACCTAATGCGGGCTACAAGCTCTAGCCTCTCATAGGGAACGGCCATGAAGTCGTCGGCGCCCATTTCCAGGGCAACAACCATGTCCACGGTATCAGAGCGATCGCTTAGGACAATGATCGGAACATTGGAATGGCTCCTAATGAGACGGCAAGTCTCAAGGTAGTCGATGGGCATTTCTTGACTGACAATCACGAGGGTGATGTCGTTGCCACCCACGCCAAGTTCCCATTCTTCGGCAGTCTTCAAGATGACAACTTCGTAGCCATTGTCGTTCATCAGCTTGATCATGGCTTCAGCAGCGCCATGGTCAATATTAGTTAAAAATAAGATTCTTTCCAATTTGTTCCCTCGAATTCGTTGTACGAGCGCCTAATAGCGCCGACAGGTTTAAGACTCGAACCTTGAGAGATAAACGATCAGTCCCAAGTGGGACCCTACATTCTACGCCTTTATGTGATGTCATATGCAAAATCCAAGAATTTAACCTCCGGATGACTCGCCACCGGTGGCACTTCTTGAATGTGCATACAAGTTAGACCGGCAGCAATGTGGTTGCGCCCAAAAGAAAATTACTTTCCATCCCCGTCACGGGATTTTTGCTCTCTTCGTACCTTTAGGCGCCCCATCGCAGAGAGGGCTTGAAGGCGCGCAAGCACGGCTTTGAGGGCCTCCGTAGGGATCGAGACTAAGCCGTTTTCGGAATTAAGAGCGGCCGCGGACGGCTTGCAGGCGATGGGCGAGTCTGGAATGCCACACTCGACGCAGAAAGTGAACCCGCATTTTTCGCAAACAGGCCCTTGACAGAGGTAGTTAATCGGGAAGAACTTGATGTGGCCGGAGAGGAGTCGGTCCCACATGTGGCCCGTCATTTTCTCGACCGCTTCCAACTTGGCGTGCTCCTTACTTCCGAAGGCCGACCTGTGCATAAAGTCGTCCCACTGGGCGCCCGAATATTGAATTTTCATGCTCCCCCTCACCGGATTCAACCCGTATGATGAGGGGTTATCAATGCAGGTTTGTGCTTGTTGTTTTGATATGACCAAGATATGACGTAGTGGCATATAGGTCGTACTTTGTACCGTTTGTCACCACGAGAGCGATATCGTCCTTCGTTTGGTTTTGAGAGCATTGCTGGGTCATGTGGGGGCAGTCTCTTGTTCAGTTGATTCCTGTGCAAGAATGAACCTGTGCCTACTTATTACCGGGTACACCCAGCGGATCATGATGTGTTCGTTCGTGTCGATGAGAGCGAGATGCTTTCTTGGGATGGCCTAAGTGCCAGTCCCATCTGGGCGCCATTTAGAGGGGAATTTCACGACGTAGGAGCGCCAGTATTCTGCTGCGGCAACGAGTCCGACTTCCTGGATTGCCTTGAGGCCTACGGCGCCGATACACATTTTGTTAGGCCGGCTTCCTGGTTTGGAATGTTGTGGTGGCTTCCCTAGGAGTTTAATGGTGTCTCTTCGCGTGCCTAATTGGTATCAAATTGGCTGTGTAACCCGTCTCGAAATTGAGCGGAACGAGTTAAGCACATGCCCAAATTAGAAATCCTTGCACCTGAATCGTCACCAACTGCACTAGGACCTTACAGCCCCATGATCAAATCGGGAACCACGATATGGGGGTCTGCCCTTGCCGGATACGAACCTGGCACTGGTCGACTGAAAGGCGGCACCGCATACTCCCAGGCGTCAGCGGCAATCCAACTGATGGGCAAGATGCTGGAGTCGGCCGGTTCGGACCTAGAGCACGTAGTCAGCGTCACTGTCTTTCTTCGGGACATGGCAGACTTCGCTGAGCTCAACAGGGCCTATAGGGACGCTTTCGGCGACCACGAACCAACTAGGTCGGTTGTTTCGGTCACGGACCTTCCGAAAGAAGGGGCGCTGCTTACGATGAACTACGTCGCCGTTCTTAAGGATTAGCTGTAGGGCCCCGGCGCTTGCCAAACAGGAAGCATAGACGTTCCGTCCCCATGCCGCCGATAAGGAGTCGCTCTTTTCGATTGTTCAGCAGCTTCTGAGTCCAGTCGACAAAGCCGCCGTCAGCAATTGAATGGACCGTCCCATCCTCGTCCGCGACGGAGATGTCGAAACATACGTTGTCGTAATAGCCCCTTCCCGGCAAGCGATCCTTGTCCAACTCCACAGCAATCTCTGGGAATTGCTTGAGCAGCACATCGGCCATATTT
>JBBQMJ010000398.1:0-3506 GCA_038328815.1 Fimbriimonadales bacterium
TTAGCCGTTGCCTCAGCAAATAAGCGGCCGGTGCAGAAGCGGCCCCCGTCAGGACGCCAAGTACCCAATCCAAGCCACCACTCGAATTTTGAAAGGCTCCCAACAGCGCCTTACCAAGGACGAAGGCTAGTACGACAACGCCTAGGACGAAGCATGAATCGCGCGTGGCCATCTTCCAACCAAGGAACCCGCCTGCGAAGAATCCGAGAGGAATACCAACGTAAACTCCAATGCCGTAACCAGTTATCGTCAGGGCAAACAGCGTGACTCCACCCACTAGGGCGCCAATCCCGCCCATGATGAGGATCGAAGCCAGGCGCTTCAGAACGCGCCAAATTGCTTTGAGCCCAGACCAATCCTCGCATCGTGTACTAGAGGTGCTTGGATCGGACATAGTTAACGCATTAGAGTGTTAAAGTGCTTAGCATTGGGATTGCCAACACTCAACTACTTTAACACTCTAACACTTCCTTGCCCTTACAGGTTGATCTGGATCATCTCGAATGCTTCAACGAGATCGCCTTCCTTGAAGGCTTCCCAGCCGTCAAAGGTAATTCCGCATTCCATGCCCATCGTGACTTCTCGGACGTCGTCCTTAAGGTGCTTCAGCGAGGCAATCTTGCCTGTGTAGACAAGCTCCTTGTCTCGAGTTACCCGACAATTGCAATTTCGAATAACCTTGCCATCCGTAATGTACGAACCAGCAACGATTCCCTTCTTGGAGAGATTGAACCGAACCCGAATCTCGATGGAACCGAGATAAGACTCCTCGTACTTCGGCTCAAGCATGCCCTTAACGGCCTTCTCAATATCTTCGATCAATTCGTAAATGATCGTATAGGTGCGGATTTCAACTTTACGCCGCTCGGCTTCCTTCTTGGCGCCTGGTTCCGGTTTCACATTAAAGCCAACGCAGATAGCGTTTGAGGCGGTCGCGAGAAGGATGTCGCTTTCTGTAATTGAACCAACGCCGCTGTGAATGACGTGAACGTCTACTTCATCGCTCTCAATCTTCTCAAGTAAACCGCGGACCGCTTCAACGGAACCCTGAACGTCGGCCTTGACAACGAGATTCAAGTCCTTGGAAACGCCTTCAGCTAGTTTTGTTCGAAGTTCGCTGAGGGTCATGCCTCGAGTTGGAGCCTCTCGTGCCTTGCGTAGCGATTCGTCTTCTCGATCACCAGCCAATCCTCGAGCAGCCCTTTCATCTTCTGCGGACTCAACCTTGTCGCCCGCTTGCGGGACTTCGCTAAGGCCCAGAATCTCAACAGGAGTCGATGGGCCGGCTTCGGTGATCCGAGCTCCCGTGTAGTCCGTCATTGCCTTGATCTTGCCAAACGTCTGGCCGACTACGACAGCATCGCTAATTCGCAACGTGCCCTGTTGAACCAAAATCGTTGCAACTGGTCCGCGGCCCTTCTCCAGCTTGGCTTCAACTACCGAACCCTCAAGTTCACCCTTCGGATCGGCGGTGAGGCTCAAAACGCCAGCTTGAAGAATGATCATCTCCAGGAGGTGCGGAACGCCTTCGCCCGTTACGGCCGAAACTGGGCATATAATCGTGTCGCCGCCAAAGGCTTCAGGGATTACGCCCTGCTCTGGAAGCTGCGTAATAACCCGGTCCGGATTGGCGTCGGGTTTGTCGATCTTATTGACAGCCACGATGATAGGAACGCCTGCATTCTTGGCGTGGGCGATGGCTTCCTTCGTCTGCGGCATGATGCCGTCGTCGGCTGCGACAACGAGGATGACAATGTCCGTAACCTGAGAACCGCGGGCACGCATAGCCGTAAAGGCGGCGTGGCCGGGTGTATCCAAAAAGGTGATTTTTCCTTCGGGGAGGTCAACCTGATAGGCGCCAATATGTTGGGTAATGCCACCGTGTTCTTTGCCTGCAACGTTTGCCTTCCGAATGTAGTCGAGGAGGCTGGTCTTGCCGTGGTCGACGTGGCCCATGATCGTGACCACTGGTGGCCTCGGCTGTAGACCATCGGTCTTCTTGACCACAACTGGCCTAGGCGCTGGCTTAGGCTTATTGGCGTCCGCCCAGACGACTTTGTATCCAAACTGCTCAACGAGCGCCTCGGCGACTTCGTTCTTCAACGTTGTCGTGAGCGTCGCCATGGTCTTCATCTTGACCATCAGCGTCTTCTGGATTTCAGGCTGGGGTACATCAAGAGCCGCTGCGATATCGCGCGGGGTGCGGTTTGGCTGCAGGGAGATTTCCTTGGAGCCGATGTGCTCGGCAAGGGCTTCCTTTACCAAGTCCAATGTGTCGCTGTCGGCTTCAAAGCCTACAGCGTCATGCTCCAATCCAAGCTCGTCCAAAACGCCGGTTACTTGTCCCGGCTTAAGCTCGAATTCCTTAGCCAGTTCTGCGATCGCTACGGTCATACCTGTGTTCTTTACCTCAGTTTGCATTCCAATTCTGTCCTTAGGCGCTCGCGGTCTTCTGCGCTAACCTGCTTTTTCAAAGCTCTTTCCAATCGGCCCTTCGACAGGGCAGTCTCCACACATTCCAGTTTCTCGCAAAGGTATGCGCTTCTTCCGGCGCAGGCCTTGTTCCACAAAACGACGCGCCCCCCGGACTCCCGGGAGACGCGCAGGAACGATGCCTGTTCCCCTTTGCGTCTACATCCGATGCATGTCCTTTGCGGTGAGGGCATTCATCCCCGTCTACTTCTTGCCTTCGGCCGCAGCCTGGGCTTCACTTCTAATGTCGATCTTCCAATCCGTCAGTCGAGCGGCAAGCCGAACGTTCTGTCCGCCCTTTCCGATCGCCAGCGAAAGCTGGTTGTCGGGCACCACCACATAGGCGCTTCGCTCTTCCTCGTTCAACTTAATAACGTTGACCTTTGCTGGGCTTAGCGCGTTCGTTATGTAAGTCTGTGGATCTTCGCTGAACGGTACGATGTCGATCTTCTCGTCGTACAGCTCGTCCACGATCGCCTGAACACGACTTCCCCTCTGCCCCACGCACGCGCCCACCGAATCCACGCGCTCGTCCGTTGTAATGACGGCGACTTTGCTTCGCTGGCCCGGATCGCGCGCAACGCTCTTTATAACCACGATGCCCTGCTCAATCTCAGGAACCTCCAACTCAAACAGCTTGCGCAGCAGGTTGGGGTGGGTTCGGGAGACGATGACGCGGAGACGTCGTGTGCTGTCGTCTACTCTTAATACGTAAACTCTGATCCTGTCGTTTGGCCGGTAAGGCTCGGTAGGCACCTGCTCTCTTCGGGGCAGTTCGGCCTCTACCTTGTTGACCTGGATATAGACGCTTGAGCCCTCGCGTCGGCTCACAACGCCGGTAACCACGTCGCCCATCTTCTCGTGGAAGACGTCGTGAATCTGGCGTTGCTCAGCTTCTCGAAGTTTCTGGCTCAGCACCTGCTTAAAGGTTTGCGCGGCGATGCGGCCAAAGCGGTTGGGGTCAACTTCGGTCGCAATGAAATCTCCAACCTCTGCCTCAGGCTTCTTCTTCCGGGCCTCCATCAGGCTCATCT
>JBBQMJ010000399.1:0-3501 GCA_038328815.1 Fimbriimonadales bacterium
AGAGCTGAATGAGCTAAGGCTTGCGACAAGTTCTCCCTCTTGCATTAACCTCTTGCTCACGATGCCCGTGATTGGAGCTCGGATTTCTGTCTCACGTAGCTGGCGCTCGGCGTCGTTGACCACGCTTGAAAGCTGGCTCACGGTAGCGCTGCTCGTGTCCTTCCCTTTCTCCATAATTGCGATGTCTTGAAGAGCGGCTCTTGCCTTTTCGACATCCTGGATGGAGGAAAGGTAGTCCTGTCGCTTCGTGACGTCCTGAATCTGATTTGCCTTGGCAGAGACAAGGGCAGCTTGCGCTTGCTTGACGGCTTCGTTGGCCTTGGCAAGCTCTTGGGCTAGCTGCGAATCTAGGCGAGCTAAGGAATCGTTGGACGAATCTAGCCTGGCTTGGGCGACATCCACTTGCTGCTTAGCGTTCTGGACAACTTTCTCCGACGTATAGCCCTTTGCGAGAAGGTCCTGCTGCCTTTGGAGGTCACTCATGGCGAGGTCGTAGTTTGCCTGGGCTTCCCTTTGGTTGTTTTTAGCGGCAACCCTCTGATTGGGATGGACCGAGTTTTCCAGTCGGTCGCGCTCTTGAGCAGCGGAGTTAAGACCAGTTTGAGCCTGCTGGATGGAGGAGCGAGTTAGCGTCGGCTGTACTCTGTTCTCCGCTTCTAACTGGATGAGGTGCTGCTTAGCCTGTTCAAAGGCGGCTCTTGCTGTTAGTTTTCGCTGCTGGATTTCAAGCGCCTGCTTCTGAACGGAGCTGACTGCGCCGGAGAGTTGAGCCCGGTTTTGATCGAGAAGGAGCTTCGTCTCCAAGGGATCGATGATGGCGATTAGTTGGCCCTGAGTGACATGGTCACCTGCGTCCACAAAAAGCTTGGCAAGGCGCCCGGAGACTCGGCTCTTAACTTCGACAGTCTTGACCGCATCGATGGTGCCGGTCTCGATAATCTGGTTGACCACGTCGCCTTTCGAGACTGTGGCTGAATTGCCTTCCGTCGCGACAGGCTTGGCCTTTTGAAATGCACTAATGAAATAAGCGCCAAACGCACAGACAAGCACGATGACGACCAGCAGAATGGGAACGACCTTCTTCATAAATCAGAAGCAAGTATCTCCCGGAATCTAGACAAAAGTTCCATCTGTGGGACGTTCGCCTCAAGTAATTTGAATTTCTTCTTACTTGTGGGTGATCCAGCGCTCTTCTGGGCTTGCGGGCGCCTGCGTATCGGAGGGATAGACAAGATAGACGGTGCGGTGCGAGTAATCCCAGGCTGCCTGGAAATCAGCGCGTTTGTAAGTCTTGGGAGTTTCCTTCGACGCCGGGTCGTTGAAGACAGGATCGCCATCTGCCGTGAATCCAGTAAGGACAACAAGGTGGCCCTGCTCGGTTGCCCTGTCAAGTACCTTCCCCTGAAGCAGTTGGAAGCTTACGGAGCACGCTACTGGGATGCCCGCCGCCGTCCACTGCTCCAACTCCGAGATTGAGCCAAACCGCGAAACATAGGCGGTCATGCCGACATAGGAGCCTGCGAACGCCATGTTGAAGGGCCAGTTGCCAGCGCCTTTATAAACTGGATCCCAAACCGCGTTCTCAACAGCAGGCACGTCTTGGTTCAGTTCTGGGCGCTTCAGGGTGTCCGAGTAGTGCGACAAAAGCATTGAAACAGACGTTGGGCTGCAAAGGCTACCGCCGCGAGGGTAATCGTCCTGATGCCTGACAGGTACGGAAATGGTTTTGCCCCAAGCTTCCTTGAAAGGCTCGGTCTGAACCGCTTTCGCTGCGGTGTCCGAAAATGAGATGCCAAGAAGTGTGAGCTTGGTTTCGCGGTTCGAACTTTGACCGGTTAGCCTCAGTTGAAGAAGGCCGCCGTGGCGTTTCATGGAGAGCGTGTCGGTGTTGACTGTGCCGTCTTCGTCCTTCTGTCCGTCCGTGCTTTGACGTGCGCCGTCGAGAGACCAATGGCCGAGGGAATACCATTTCGTAGTCTTATCCGCGTAAACAACCCGAGCGTCCACGTCGAGGTCCGCGCCCGTTGCCGGTTGGACGTTCCAAGATACAACCGCCTCATCCCAGGGCATCTCCGCGTCTATAGAGTCCAAGCCGCAGGTTGTTGTGCCGTGGTGTTGGAAAAGGATCGGAGGCTCAACGGACACAAACCGTGCAACTTCGTGATTCGTCACAGGCGCAATCATGACAGCAAAGAGGGCGGGAAGGAAATTACTTAGCATTTGCGCCTCATGAGTTTACGCGTCAACGTCAGAAAATAGGTCATTGAGAATTCCGGAACGCCGGTTAGAACTAACTGGCGCCTACTCGCTAAGCGGACACTACGCCTATTTCATTCCGGACCATTCACGATTCTTCTTGGTTACGTTTGAAATGACGACTATGCAACGGGTAATATACGTCGTCTGAATAGCACGCAGTGAATTTGGCTGCCTGGATGAACTAATTAAATGGCGACGTATCGAGGAAGAAAGACTGACATCTGCCGCACGGTCGGCTTCAATATTTGGGGCCAACCTAAGTGCCCAAGCGCAAAGCGACCCTATCCGCTTGGCCAGCACGGACCTAATCTAAAGGATCGACGGCAATCGGAGTATGGCGAGCAGCTTTTGGCTAAGCAGGTTATCCGCCGCTATTACAACATGCTGGAAAAGCAGTTCAGCAACACCTTTAAGAGAGCCCAGAGGATGCACGGCAATACCAGCCTAAACTTCCTACGACTTCTCGAGCTGAGGCTGTCCACCACTGTGTGGCGCCTTGGTTTTGCGAAGACGATCTTCCAGGCTCGACAGCTTGTTTCCCACTGCCACGTAACCGTGAACGGCAAGATCGTGAACATTGGCAGCTACCAGCTCCGAGTCGGTGATGTCGTTGAGGTTCGAGACCGCGAAGTCAGCCGATCAATTGCTCGCGCGAATCACTACGAGGGCGCCGCAGTTCCGGTTTATCTTGAGCCAGACGTTCAGAACTTCCGCGGCAAGGTCATTGCCCTGCCAGAGCGAGAGGACTTCCCCAAGTTCTTCCAAGAGCAGCAGGTCGTTGAATTCTACGCTCGTTAAGTTCTAGGTCTCAAAGGCTGTCTGACCTGCCGGTCAGGCAGCCTTTTTTATTTGAAACGCCGCGTACGCTTTGGAAGTCTTTAGAAGTGGCGTTGTCACAACGCCTCAATAGAAGACTTATGAAGATCCTCAAGACCCTTTCGGCCGCAACGTTGCTCATTGTCATCGCAGGATGTTCCGACGAGGCCAAGGAGAAATATGACGAGGCAGGAACCCAAGCTAGTAAAGCCGCTAAGACCGCTGGCGAGGGTATTTCCGCAGACGCCAAAGCTGCAATGCCTAAAGTGAAAGCGGCAACTGACGAGGCATCTAAGAAGATTGCCGAGGCGACCGACAACACAAAGAAAGCTGCAGAGCAAGGGCTCATGACCGGCAAGGTCAAGCAAGCTCTTATGTCTGCCAGCGGCTTGGAGGCCAAAGACATCGAAGTCTCGACCGAAGCTT
>JBBQMJ010000400.1:0-3482 GCA_038328815.1 Fimbriimonadales bacterium
GGCTGAACAGCGCAACCGGGTAACGCGCATCGAGAAAGAACTTGCAGACTACCAAGCTCAGGCTGACCGCCCCTTCGAACACGAGGAGCGGCTGAAGCAGTTGCTCGCCCGCCAGGCTGAGCTCGATTCCCTCCTGGACCTCGACAAAGGCGATCAACAGGGGGCCGACTCGGTCCCGGATAAAGATGAACCTGAGATCGGGCGCGCGCTGTCGGGGGCGAGTGCGGGTCGTGATCGTGTAGCGAAAATGGCCGAGGCCCAAATGCGCGCGTCGGGAACCGCTATTCGAGAAATGCCTATCGTGGAGCGCACGCCGCCACGGACGGGTCAGGTTACCGGCAAGGCCGCTGCCAAGGACGAAGCCCATATCGCGGTTGCGACCGGGGCGAACAGCTTTTTCGTTGTGGAAGCAGCGTCTCTTGGTCGCGAAGTAGAAATCGGTGAACGATTATCTCTGCGCTTTCATAAGGGCCGGGCGTCGATCGAGAACGGTCGAGACCGAGCAAGGTGAATACTTGCGTTTGCGTTCTTCCCGATATCCATTCATCTGCCCGACTCCCGGTTGATCCAGTCAGCGATATTCCTAGAAAAATAGGCTAAAGCTCCGGCCTAAGCCCCAGGAGCAGAGTCCAAATCTTTGTTAGATGAAAAAAAGTATCTTGTCCCTTCATACTATTTGGTGGTCAAAACGGACAAGTATAGGTCCAGTTCGATGTCATCCGGCCAGGAGGGTGGTACAGACAATCGATCAAAAGGTGTACGGAGCTGAACATTCCAATCGCCGATTGGACTTGCGTTGAAAAGAGTCGTTGCACCACTAATCTCCGGGGTCACAACGCGCGTTCTAGATACAACCTTTGATATACGGCAAAGGCCCACATCCTGGGGAAACACATCCGACAACTTACCAGATTCATAACAGACCTGCGTCGCGGTCGGGCACTTCAGCACAACTTGCCAAGATCCTTCTCCAGCGTTCGGCGCCCAAGGAACAACTCCCCGAATCCGCACATGGCATTCACCCGGACTAAATGTCGTTAGCGGGAGGTTGAAGCTCCAGCTTCCATTTGCTTTACCAGCTTCCCACTGGCCTCCCACGAGCGTTTTGATTGAAAGCGTTAAGACATAGTTGTTACAACGTCTTGTAAATGCCGCTAGCCAGCGAGCCACACGCCTGGACCAGGAAAGGATTGCATCGAAACTGCTTGGATCATCATCTGAGAGGGGCGGAAGCGGATCGCTGTCCGGGTATGGGTAGTCGTAAAATAGGTGCAGGCCTTGCTCGACGGCTTTTAGACGCAGATATGCGTCACTCACGCCTTCGCGATATTGAACTTCTGCACTTTTATGCTGGCTCTCGAAGTCCAGCATAGCGGTCATTGTAGCCAACGTCACCTTCATCCGCAGCGTCTGCCTAGCCACCTCCGCGCGATCGTGCAAATGTTGAGTATTCTTTTCCGCCCAGTCAGCCTGTTTCTTAAGGCCCTCTGTCATTGCATTTGCCGCTTCTAGGTCGCCAATGGCGGCGCTTAGGCTAGAATCAGCTGAGAGCTTCTCCTTAAAGAGGTTATATGTGGCCTGCTCTTTCGTTCGATTACTTAATGCATCAGTCAGCATGTCCACGTCTTTCTTCAAGCCGTCGACATCCCATTTGATTCTCCCTCCAAATTCGCTCGAGTACATCGCACGGATATACTCAATTATGCGTGCCAGTTCGGCTGCACGAGTGCCTTGGACCGTACTCGCATCAACAACGGCGAGTAATGCACTAACGGCAACTTTTTGCGCCGTGGCGGCCTTGATTTTGGCGTCATTTGCCTTTCTCTGGCTGAGGCTTACTTGCTCCTCAACCTTAAAACGTCCATCAGCCTCCTCCGCTAAAGAGATAGTGTCCAGGCTCAATGAACTACTCAGATCGAGTTTGAGATTAGCGAATTTCTCCCCGGTTGCTTGCCACGTATTCCGGTCGGCGGCAGCTTTGTCTAGGATAATAAGCGCTTGGTCCAGCAATGGTTCTACATCTTGGGCACGGAAGCGCGTCGCCCCCCGCGGCACTTTTGTTGTACTTAAACCCGAATGCAGATTGAAGGCCGATTGTTCGGCAAGGGCCGCTTGGATTCCCAAGTCATTTCCCTGGGCTTCTAAGTGATACCTTGATAATGCCGCTTTTACAATATCTTGCCAATTCATGAGAACCTCATCCTTGGGGCGATTTTCGCGTCAGAGTTGATCGTCACTTTCTTCATTTCTTTGAGTTGGAGGAGTTTCACTCTTGTCATCGGAGGTCTTCACCGCGTCGCTCTTTGAGGCAGCATCGTCCGCGTTCGACCGACTGCGAACTCCCAGCGTTTCGGCCAAATGTTCCAAGATTCCGAGCTCTGCCTTTAATCGGTCAAGCTCACGGGCGTCCTCAGGTGCGAGTAAATAGTGCTGAGCATCTGCGAGGTTATGGGCGGCCTCCACGACGCTGTGCGCTGACTCGATCGCTTCTGGGTACTCTTGATGGGCGGCTGCTTCTCCGATGCCGACCCCGAATTGCCCAAGCCCCCAACTGAGTGCTCCCCCAAGCTCCAGCTCGAATGCCACGACTACTGGTCCTCCAGCCAGGAGCCCCCCAAGTGCCCCCACGGTTAGAGCGGCACCCCAAAAGATGTCCTTCGTGCCAGGTGGCAGTTTTAGATCCGACAAGTGGGACCAATAATGATCGCGAAGTGAATCTTCCGTTGCTGTGCCAAGCATGTAGTCACCTTGCGATCAATTGTATCCATCTGCATTCCTCTCATTCAAGTTCTGGGAGTTGCGCGATTACCCTCGATTAGCGACGCGGTGTTTTACTCATATCTCCAGAGTCCGCTTATCGGCCTTGATCTCGGCTTCTGTCCTGCTTTCTTTCATCTGGTCCGGGTTTGCCGTCGAGAGTCATCGCGGCCTCGCAAAGTGCCTTCTGGTAGCGCCCGAGCCAGCCGTTCCAGCCGTCTTCTTGAGGGACGATCCCTCGTTTGACAAGCCGCTGCGCGGTTTCTCGCAGGTAGCGCTTGTTGCGCAGGATCGATTCCGAATCTCCCAACTCGTCGATCTCCAGAACCGGATTACCCTCGGCGAATTGCTTTCGAATGCGAATAAACGAATCGGTACGCAGACCGCCCTGGCTGCGGGCCGCTTCCATTTCCGGCGTGTAGTAGACGTGGTGAACCCGCCCGTCGGTCCCTTCGAGCATCAGGTAGCTGCGCCCGGCCTGGCGTCCGCTGTCTTCCTCCCCTTGGACCAAGATCCTTCCTTCCAGCGATGAGAGGCGGCGAAAGTCGAGCACCGCCAGTTGGAGCCGTTCATCGGACATCAGGACTCCATGCGCCGCCAGCATTTTCTGACGGTCGGCGCTTCGCTGCATGGCTCGCAGGATGTCCTCGAAGTCCTGGCGCACCCGCCACGTGTCTGGGCCGGTGGCCTCGGCCAACCCCATCGATTCGAGAACCTTCAATCTT
>JBBQMJ010000401.1:0-3440 GCA_038328815.1 Fimbriimonadales bacterium
GACTGCGACGGAAAGCGGAGCCGGCGCGACCCATAATTTTAGAATAAGGCTGGGGCAACTTCTAGGTCGATCAGAACCGCTAAACAATGTCTCGGGTGTGAACGAGCTTTGGAAAAGCCTCAAACGTTGGGTTGATCGCCGTCGCGCGGAAGGACACCCCCTACGACGCATTGACTTGCCCAGCTACGGAAACATGAATCTCATAGGCTATGCCGTGAGACTGGCGTTTCCGTCTTGGGGTGACCGCCGGGCGCTCACGCGGATATTGCGATCTCTCTCGAGGGAGACACGAAGTTCGCCCCTTCGTCTAATCCAAACACTCTCCAGACCACTCCCTGGATACCAGCTACCCAATGGCGTTGGAGAGGCGTTTAAGCAGTTTGCTTCATCATACCAGGCCGGCCACCGCCTCATGCAGGGCAACCGCTTTTGGCGCTTGGTTAGGAGCATAAGCGACCACCTTGACGTCGCAGACGGCGCGCGTCTACCAGGCCATTGGTTATTAAGCGCGCGGTTTGGTGGATTTGAGCAGGATGATCTTCAATTCACGCTTTTGCGTGGACAGGCAAATGATGCGCTCGAATCAATTTGGTCGGGTTCCTTGCATGAGCTCGAACGGGTATCTCCAAACGATCCAAGATTCCCCACGATCGTAAAATCTTTGGCTAAAAAAGGTCTATTTGTACTTAGCGAAGCGCCCGGTTCAGCTTGGATAGTGGATGGGTTATCAGTTTGCAGCAACGGCGCATTTATCATCGTTGCAACGGTGGAACAGCAGGTCAAACTTTCCATTGTCACGGCTTGGCGATCATTGGGCGCGCGTTGGTGTGTTTCAGGCATTCTGGCGGCCAGCGCAATCCGCGGTTATTCCGATCAGCTTGGGATAAAATTCGAAAACGTCGAGCGCCTGTCCGATCTTTCCTTTAATGGCGGCGTCAGGACGGGACGGCGCAGCTGGTTAGGGCGTCCGGGCTTTCTACCGGATGTCGTGGCTTCGGAAGAAAGTCGAATCGTCATTGAGTCAATAGGAACAATGGAAGGTACGCTGAAACTGTCTGGAGCAGCCCCGCGTTGGCAACTGCTTTCCGAAGAGCCGATCTCAGGTTCTTGGCGAGTGATGGCTAGAGAGGGAAACAGCGAAACTGACTCGGTTCTAACGCTTGAGGCAAACGCACCTGAACGTTGGGAGTTTATCACCCCTTCAAATCTGGATGACGACTGTGACCTATTGGTGTCGGAGGAAGTTCTAGAACCTGATCTTACAAACATCCCTATCTTCGTTGACGAGTACCCCGCCGGCTTACCGAACATCATAGAAGCGATGTATGCCGGAGGGGCAAGAGGTTGGTCCGAGGCGGAGCTTGTGCCGCTGTTGAGACAAGCATTGCCAAATGAAAATTTGGTGTGGGATCTGCTCCGATCGTTCGCAGAGGCAAGTATTCTTCAGCCGTTGTTGTCTCGCGGTTGGAGAGCAAGAACCTGGCATCTGCGCCCACCCAGTATTAGAACCGTCAAAAATGATGTGGCAATAGTAGAGGGTGCGGTAGGGGCAATCGCGCTGCGCCGGTTGGTTCAGCAGGCGGAGTTGCTGGGAGGGGCCATCAGAACAATTACGGCTGGAACTGGCGCGTGGGCTCCACCTATCTTGATATCGAGTGGCGTAGATCCTGTGGAGCTCGCGACTGAGATGAAGTGGTCGCTCCTGCCGAGAACCTTTCCGCGCATCCTTCCTGCGCCCGGGTGCTGGCCATTGGAAAAGCGCTCAGAGACCGGTCGCCGTGTCGCTGGGTGGTGGTCCTTCAAGCACGGCCTTTTTCTTGCTGAAGACGGCCAACGTAAGCATGACACGGCGATCGAGGTGAACCTCGAACGTTTGGTGCGTGATGATATGGACGACCGAGATATTTTTCGCGTCAACGGAAAGGGGCCGCTTTTTCTTAGCAGTTCTCGCACGTCTGCTGTGTTGGAAGCATATCGTCGAATGGATATGCCGATGTATACTTGGGCGGAAGGAATTCTTGAGCGCCGCACGTTAAGTGGCCACCTTCCGCTTGAAGTCGCTCGAGGGTTGCGGCAGCGTTCGCTCGTCGCATCGGGCCCGTGTCTCAATGCGGATGGCACATGGTCGTATCGCTATGGTTGCAGTTTCAAGGAAGCTGCAGTCCTCACTCGTATTTTTGGTAAAATAATAGAACTTCCACGGGCGGAAGCGGTACGAAACAGATTGATAACACAACTGGCAGCGGCGCGACGAATTGGGTATCGCGCTAGCTGGTACAACCCAACAGCGGCAGGCGACGTGCGGCTATGAGCACATTTTACCTAGGAAAGCCTGCATTCACCCCAAAACTTTTCACTCGCTTGGATCCGGTTGCGGTCCAGGAGGGCGGTCGTTGGAAAACGCACAAAGAATGGGACGCAGTTTTCCCTTCGGAAGGTAAAGTATTTGCGCCACGGTTAGACAATTTCGAAACGGGAGACATCGTCTGTTTTGGAGTCGAACCAAATAGGTTGACCTCGGACCGTCCGGACAAATTCATTGTGACCGCCGGGTCTCCGCAATCGGTTACGGAGGTTATCGATCTCCGTGAGTTTGGTGAGGAGCAAGCAAGAGAAAGGATCGTGGAGAAGGGGGTGTGGGATCTGCTTCGTGGTTCGGACCGAATCATTGTTGCTCTCAGCGATCACACGTGCGTCGTGCCGAAGATGGTCCGAATGTCTGATCGGGCCGGTTATATCGCCGATCAAGTCGGACTTGAGGAATTGGCCATTCATTCCTTTGATCATTCTTTATTCGACGGCGATAAGGTTGAAAACAGGTGGGTCGCCGTACCCAGAGTTACAGTCGGTCGTGAAATAAGGACTGTGAATTGGAACAGGGATGTCGACTTTCTCGAAACCGTTTTAAAGCGCATTAAGAAGGTGGTGACGCCCGGGGAGGCCGTGCTCACACGGGGGCAGATCTCTCAAGTGGTTAGTCTGCTATCTCGGGCGGAGCTACTTGGACATGGGGGGGATGACGTCAAGCCCATTTTGCGTCGGCTAGAAACGTTTAAACCGGCTTTCATAGAGCGTACTGATGCCGTCGCAAGGATCGTCGAGATACTCCGAAGCTTCGATGGCGTAGAGGAAGCATTTCACAAAGACGTTGATGCAAAGCGGTCCGCGCTAGAGGTGGCGCTTCGTGGAGAGATCGAAGCTAAGATTAGATCTCAGTTGGCCAATCTCTCAAACCAAGTCGAAGCTAAAGATGCTGAAGTCGCGCATCTTACTGAGCATGTGACGCGCCTGCGACAAGAAGCGGTTTCCGAACAGGCCCGCCCGTCACCTTCAAGGAACGAACGCCACCTCAATTCGAGGGCAGTTTCGGGGAGCAGATCATTTTCCGAAGATGGCATTCAATATCGTCATGGATTTAAAACACGTAATGATTCCAATCG
>JBBQMJ010000402.1:0-3422 GCA_038328815.1 Fimbriimonadales bacterium
AACGACAAAACGCATACGTTCTTCCATCACTGAACACTCCTTCCAAGGCACATCACCCTCCCAGAGGTCCGCGCCTCGGACCCGGAGAATGTGTAACCTATGTGTCCGGAACGTTGTGTAACCTATGTGTCAGAACGCACATTCCTCTGCAATACGCTGTGTGCTGTTGCAGATGCGCTTTCCCACCGTTTACCGCATTGTCCTTAACTCTTCATCAATTTCTTGCGGATTCGGTAACGCAAAGCAGCAAAAATTCCGTATCATCACAGCGATGAGGAAGTTGCAAGTATTTCGGATAGTATTCAGTGCCCTCTTACCCGGACTTGTGGCGGTAGCCACGGCCCAGGCGCCGACGCCCGCGACACCAAAAGCTGCCGCTCAGGCTACACCAGCGACACCTCCTCCGACTCAAACCGCAAAGGAACCTGAGAAACCTAAGACGATCGACGATATCACGAAGGATTTCGTGAAGAAGCAGGGACTTTTCACCGTCTATCGCCAGCAGAAGGATAACTCGGACACTGTCTACCTCGAGCTTCCCGAGAGTTTCTTTGAGCATCTGATGTTGCTTCAAGTCACAGCGGGTTCCGGTCTTGGCGATACCTCCGCTTTTGTTTTTCACGGCCAACCCCTGGGCGATCTTCCCATCATTTTTCACAAGCAGGACGAGACTCACCTTCAGCTTATTCAGCCGAACCTAGACCACCGAGGCACAACCGTTGAGTCAAAAGTTGGAATTCAGCGGTCCTTCCCGAACAACATCCTTGGCACTTTCGAAATCAAGGCGCGCCAGCCGGATCGTAAAAGCGCGCTTATCGAGGTTACGGGGTTCTTCAAGTCCGACGTTGGCGAATTGAGCCAAGCCGTAGACTCCCCTGGACAAGGGTACATGGTTGATTTCGGCAGTTCGGCGATCGATACCGTCAAAGCTTTCCCCGAGAACATTGTCATCAGGACGATATATCGGCTGATGCGCAAGTCCCCTGTGGACCGCAGCCCAAAGAACGTTCCATGGGCTGTTTCGTTTAGCCTTTCCGACCTTCCTGAGACCAATTATCGCCCTCGAATCGGCGATCCTCGCGTTGGCTACTTCACATTGAACTTCGAAGACCTGACGGACGCGAGCAAGTACGACCCCAACGTGAACTACATCATGCGCTGGAACTTGGAGAAGGCTGATCCAAGTTCGGCGTTGTCGCTGCCCAAGAAGCCGATTGTCTTCTACATTGACAATGCGGTGCCGCAAGAATATCGGGCGGCAGTTCGCAAGGGAATGCTCATGTACAACGAGGCATTCGAAGCCTTGGGAATCAAGGATGCGATTCAGGTTAAGCAGATGCCTGACGACGCGGACTGGGACATTGCAGACCTTCGCTATAACACGGTTCGATGGACGACAGGAATGCCATTTGCGATTGCCCTTTTCAGAGCGAATCCGGTAACAGGCGAAATCCTAAACGCTTGCATCAACATGGACGCTGGCTTTGCGTCTTCCGGTCTTTTCGCCTTTGACCACGTCATTGATCCAGCCGCCTATGTAAAGCCCGTCCAAGACCCACTGCGTGCGAAATGGGCGAGCCGTCTTTGCGACTTGAACGGTCAAGGCAAGCTGGTTCAAACGGTTGGCCGGTATGCTGCCGAGCTCTTGAGCCCACCCGGATTACCTTTTGATAAGAAGGCGTACATTGATCAGTACATCACTGAAGTCGTTGCCCACGAAATGGGGCACTGCCTTGGACTTCGCCATAACTTTATTGCCAGCACCCAGTTCTCCGAGTCACAACTTAGCAATGCAGCGTTGGTCAGAGAGCATGGCTTGGGCGAATCCGTCATGGATTACAACCCATTTAACACGGCCGCCATTGGCAAGACTGGAGTGGATTACTATTCCCAGCGAATTGGCACGTACGACTTCTGGGCGATAGACTACGGGTACCACGATATTCCGGCCGCTAATACTGAGGGCGAAGTACCTGCGCTCAAAATGATTGCTTCTTCCGGTAGTTTGCCAGGACATGCTTACCAATCTGATGGCGCAGCGGGCGACTTTGACCCCTACGTAATGCAGTTCGACTTGTCGAAAGAGCCGGTAGAGGACAATGAGAGAATGGCGGCGATTGGCCGCAAGATACGCGAGAAGGCAGCTCTCAAGATCAAACCTGGCGAAAGCTACTTCCCTTACACGCAAGCTTGGCTTGCGGGCATGAATGCCCAATTAAGGGCCGCTTCTTATGCAGTGGGCTATGTTGGTGGTGGTCGATTGTCCTCGAGCTTTGTGGGGGACCCAGGTGCCGCGATGCCTTATAAGCCGATCGATGCGGCAACGCAACGCCGGGCACTGAAGGTGGTTCTGAACTCCGTCCTAAGCGACGACTCGTTCTCGATCACACCAGCTCAACTTGCCAGGCTCTCTTTCAACCCCAACGCGCCTGGAAACGAAGTAAGCGCGCGATCCCGCCTCTACCCTCTTCGCGATCGGCTTGTGCTAATTCAACGTGTCTTCCTTCGACGCATACTCGATTCTGACGCTCTAGCCAGAATTCAAGGCAACGAATTCCGTGTAGGACCCAAAGGTGACACTCTAACGATGGCTGAGCTTTTCCACGACGCCAACGTCGCGGTCTGGTCGGAGCTTTCTTCGAAGAAACCAATTGGCGATCTTCGCAGGGAATTGCAGCGGAGCCACCTCGCGATGTTGATTTCGATGGCGTTAGGCGAGGCCGGAGTTCCAAATGACGCCAGAACGCTCTCACTTGACCAGCTTCACAGCCTAAGGGCGAGAATTGCTTCGGCCATGCCTCAAGCGACCGGTGAGTACACCAAGCCCCATTTGAGCGAGTGCCTCATGCGGATTGATCGCGCGCTAAACGCGCACGCTAGCGTACCCGCGGACCAATAAGCGAAAGTCCTGAACCTAGGGCTCCATTTCGTATTGGAATGGAGCCCCCTTTTGGCTGTGGCGCATCACAACGGTCTGATCTCTACTACTTGGCGTACCTCCCTTACATATTCAATAATAGGGACACAATGTCAGATGCAAAGCAGCAATTCCTTGAGACCTGGTTGATCAATGACCGGATCAACATCTATCTTCTGGAGGCAATCGACCCATGCCTAATGGTGACAAAGCTTGCCAAGGGCAAGGCAGTTGACAGCCAGTTTGCCCATATTCACAATGTACGCTTGATGTGGTTGAAGGCTTCTGGGCCAGATCTTTATGATTCCCTAACCAAGCTTGAGGGGCCCAATTTGGAAGCATCCCTGATAGCCAAATCCCTCGGCGATTCAGGAAAGGCAGTCCATGAACTCCTGGCAAGGAGTTGGGATGGTGGCGGCAAGGTCAAGAATTTCAAGCCACATCTCACCGCCTTTCTCGCATACCTGATCGCTCATGAATCAAATCACCGCGCTCAGATCGAAGT
>JBBQMJ010000403.1:0-3421 GCA_038328815.1 Fimbriimonadales bacterium
GATCCCGAGAGACGCAATTCTTGACCGCAAGCCAAACAGGATTGCCAGGCCACCAAAGAACTCGGTGAAGATGTCCAGATAGACGAGAGGCACGGGAATTCCGCTGGCCGACATTCCAGCCACCGTCTGATGGAGGGCCGCAATCTTCATCCATCCATGTGCCGCGAAGACGACTCCGAGAGCAAGTCTCAGGAACAGCAGCCCCCAATCGGCGCCGGTTAAGTGCCCCGCTCTGTCGGACGCTCCCGTAGTGGGTTGTTTCATTGCAATGTCGCTCATAATTCTGCCTCCTAAATATGGTACAATTCTTGTAGCGCATTGATTTTTGTTGCGCTTCATTTTTCAAAACGTCCATCGCTATTAAATGGTTCCCAAGAATCGCGTATTTATAGCCATGAGCTTTATATTGGCGTAGAATAGTGCAGGCGGAACGGATGATGTGCCGTTTCTTAATGGGAAGAACATGCCAGAAGAACCACTACACGGTGATGAGGTTTACTGTCCGGCCAATGCTACTCTCGACCTGTTGTCCGGCCGCGGGACGCTTTATATCGTCCGCTCTCTCCTTGGCGGCAAAAAGCGCTTCAACGAGGTCGCAAGAGAGACCGGCCTGCATCCGAGCACCCTGCGCGAGCGGTTGAAAGAGCTAGAACGCCAGTGCGTGGTCGTGCGACATGTGATTAGCACGATGCCGCCGAACGTGGAGTATGAGCTGACGGAGAAGGGACTGGCCCTCAACTGTATCTTTGAATCCCTGGCGACCTGGGGGCGGGCGTGGATGTCTCGGCCTGAGTCTTGAACTGTGATCTATCTGATTAAGTGGTGAAGATGATTTTGCCCGATGGAGGACTCGCGGTTCTTCTTTAGTGTATAATAGGCTCAACTATTCCGGCGATGGACCCCGCCGGGGACGATTCTGCTGAACGCAGCAAAACCGTCTGAACCGTCTTTTGACTAATGGCTCCTACAACACGGCTTAATTGCCGGTGCTTGTAGGGGCCATTGGTCGTTTATAGAGGAGAATATCGCTATGACCTGGCTGCAATACTGCTTGATCGCCCTGGGCGGCGCGCTTGGCGCATTGTCCCGTTACGGTGTGGGTTCGGCTGTTCATTCGTTCTTTCCAAAGTCTACGTTTCCATGGGGGACCTTCATAATCAATGCGACGGGATCTTTCGTCCTCGGATTTCTGGCGACCTTGCTTGCTGAGCGCGTGCTCGTCAGCCCGAATTGGCGCCCGCTGGTGACGATCGGTTTCATCGGCGCTTATACGACCTTCAGCACCTTCGAATACGAATCCGCGCAACTGGGCTCGTCGTGGCAGGCGATGTGGAACTTGTTGGGTAGTGTAGTAGTTGGATATGCGGCTGTCATGCTGGGAATCCGGCTGGCGCATGGGGTCGTTGCCGCGACTGCGCACATTGGCCGGCAGGGCTAGCTGGAAAGGCAAACAGGATGCGTAGACAAAGTAAGGCACAGATTCTCACGGTTTATGTCGGCGAGCAGGACACATGGCACGGCAAGCCTCTCTATGCCGCACTCGTGACTCGGTTGAAGGAGGCGGGAATCGCCGGCGTTACGGTACTGCGCGGGGTCGAGGGATACGGAGCGCATCACAAGATCCATACTGAGCGCATTGAAGTGCTCTTTCAAGGACTGCCGATGCTGATTGAGGTTGTGGATTTGCCGGAACGAATTGTCTCGATCCTGCCGCTACTCGACGAGATGGTGGTCGAGGGACTGGTGACGATCGCTGACGTCACCGCGATCACTTATATGAAAGATCCGGCATTAAACGACAGTGGCAAGGCCTAACAGGCAGACATTCGCACGGCGAGGAACAGGCAGCCGACAAATAGAATATATGCACTGGCCCACGGTGGCCGGAGGTTCTTCTTGCAACTGATTATTCCTGCCTCGCCCGACTTCTCGTTCTTTGAGACGGTATCGTCGCACGGCTGGCTTCGTCTTCTTCCTTTCACCTGGCACGATCAGGCTCCCGATGGCTGGACGGATTGGCGTCCTCCACCGCCGGACGCCAACGGCTCGTCGGGTGCCCTTGAGCGAATCGAGCAGCTTCACGATGGCACGGTAGTACGTATCCGCATCAGCGAGGTGCCCGGGGGCCTTGCTATCGATGCGGAAGGCGCACAGGAAGTGCATAAAGGAGAAATCGTCAGGAAAGTCAGACGAATGCTTCAACTCGATATAGACATCGGGCCGTTCCGGCAGTTCGCGGCGGACCGGCCGGCTCTGGCTAATGTCGCCACACGTAACCTCGGACGGGTGCTTCGATCGCCGACACTGTTTGAGGACGTGGCCAATATCGCAATGGGGGTATCCACTTAGCTCAAGCTAGCCCCTTAATTAAAAGCCCGAGCGCTTGTAACGATTAAACGCTCGGGCCTAAGCAAAATTCCAGCTACGTTCTAAGCTTTTTCTTTTGTTCCCGCCCAATTCGGCGTTGCTCTTTGGCTTCGGCCATGCGCTGACTGGCCACTTCGGGCGTAGTATTAATGCACGCCTTCACTAAAGCTTGAAATCCTTCCCAACATCTCTTAGCTTCGGCATCTGCTCCAGCTTCTTCTGCAAACTTATCGTCCACACCCGTATGGCTCCTTTTGATTTTACCACCGCCTTTATGATCGTGCGGAACAGTATAAAATCGCACAGAGCCTTGATGTGGGCTTAGGCCGAAGCCTTCGCGGCCAATGGGACGTTGATCGCGGATCGCCCGATAATCTGCCAGTATGGTTTACACTGTGATCGGACAGTTCCTTCCATGAGCCGCTGGAAGGAATGAGTGAGGTTCTTCGCAGTTCGGCGATTAAACCTGAAAGTATACTCTTCCAAATACGCTTGAAGGTGTTTTTGGCTTACGGCTCCCTGATGAGTTGATAGCAGCCATCGCTTTACTAGTGAAAAGACACGATGCACTCTCGGCAGCACCTCGGTCGCTCTGCCTTTCTTCTTCCCTATGACTGTCGCCGTATGTTCATAACCAGAGTTGGTTATTCCCTTGTAGCCAACCCATCCACCCGTGCAAAGAATGCTATCAAGCTCAATTGAGCCTAAAATGAAACCCTTCAGAGTTTCTTTGGTAGCGTTTGGGATCACAGACAATCGAACCCGTCCGCAGCCATTTCTTACCTTCTCCACAGCACAGGCGACCAGCGCCTTCTTTTCAGTTGAACGGCCTTGATGGCCCTCACACATTCCGCCGTAGTAGGTTTCATCGACTTCGACCATGCCGTTCAAAGGGTCGCGATTTGGGTTAACCATGCTATTCCGCAGCTTATGAAGCCAGGCCCAGGCCGTTTGATATGACTTGAGGCCAAGTTGTCTTTGGAGTTCCTTGGCGCTTATACCGCGCTTGCTGGTGTTCATGAGATACATCGCCATGAACCATAAGACCAATGAT
>JBBQMJ010000404.1:0-3420 GCA_038328815.1 Fimbriimonadales bacterium
GTTCGGTCGCCGCAACTGCCGGTGATGCAATCAAGAAATGCGTACTGGAGCTCGGCGGCAGCGACGCCTTCATCGTCATGCCCTCGGTGGACGTAGAGCACACGGTGTCGATGGCGATAAAGGCTCGCACGATCAACAACGGCCAAAGCTGTATCGCCGCCAAGCGCTTCATCATCGCCGACGAAATCTATGAGGACTTCCAAGCGCGCTTCGTTAAAGGCATGCGCAATCTCATAGTAGGCGACCCAATGCAGGCGAGCACGCAACTCGGTCCACTAGCGACATCAAAGCTCCGCGACGACTTACATAGCCAGGTCCAGGAAGCCATCAAGTCCGGAGCCATTCTTCTCACAGGCGGCAACAAGATCGACGGCGCCGGCTTTTTCTACGAGCCAACGGTCCTGTCTGGCGTGTCGCGCACCTCAGCCAGTTTTCACGAGGAATTCTTCGGCCCCGTAGCGATGATCTTCCGCGCCGGCGACGCCGCCCACGCCCTCGAAATCGCGAACGACTCGCCCTTCGGCCTCTCAGCATCCGTTTGGACGAATGACACGGCAGAGCGCGACTACTTCCTCCGACATCTGGAGACAGGAATGATCTTCGTCAACGCAATCAGCGCATCGACACCCGAACTCCCCTTCGGCGGAGTCAAGCGCAGCGGGTATGGTCGAGAACTCTCCGAACTCGGCATTCGCGAATTCGTCAACATCCAAAGCGTCTGGATCGACTAGGTCGATTGCGCACGCCCATTCTACGGCAACTTCGAGTTACGCGAACGCAAGAAACCAGAGGGGAAGCCGCATCGTTGCACAACCGAACCTTTTCACAACTTCGCTTGGTACGGCTCAATAGGCGGTACCAGTTCTCCTCACCCAGAGCGACTTGCCGCCGGCAAACCAGCCAACTGAGTGGACGAATCCGAAGGTCGATTTCTTAGGCACAAGGGACATTCTCTCCCGCATTTACGATGTTCTCGCCTGTTCCTTGATCGCGATTCAGTCATACTAGATTCTTAAGTCAAACTCATGGATGCAAACACCCGTAAAATCGAGAAGCTATTCGACCAGACGGTCACCTATCAAGTGCCGATCTTCCAGCGGCCTTATGTTTGGAACCGGGAGAAAAACTGGGAGCCGCTATGGGAAGATATCCAAGCGCTTCTCGACAGAAAACTCCATGGTGCTCCGACCCATCCGCACTTTCTTGGTGCCGTAGTTCTGGAACAGCTACCTAACTCTGCCGGCTCGATCGAAACGCGGCAGGTGATTGACGGCCAGCAACGCTTCACGACGTTGCAACTTTTCCTAATTGCTGCTCGGGACTATGCGTCCACATACGGCAATACGAAATACATTGAGCGGTTCTCTGATCTCGTCACCAACAAGAGATCGAAAATCGATCACGATGACGAAGTTTTTAAAGTCTGGCCAACGAACAGCGATCGTCCGGCCTTCCGGCTGGTCCATCAGGCGGGCTCTCCAGATCTCGTTACGAAAGCGACGACAACCTCATCGGGTGTCACCAATAGCCACAGCATCGTACAAGCCTACTTTTACTTCCACCACCAACTCGCTGCTTGGCTGTCGGGCGAACGGGATGAGCAAGGAGATACGGACTTTTGGGTTGGTAAGACTACGGATGATCGGCTGGAATGCCTCTGGCAGGTTATCAAGGAGCACCTCTTATTAGTTGTCATCGACCTAGACAAGCAAGACGAAACGCAGGTCATTTTCGAGACGCTTAACGCCCGCGGCACCGATCTATTGCCCGCTGACCTCATAAAGAATTTCCTCTTCCGGCGGGCGCTCGCGAGTGGGGAAAACGTAGAATACCTTAACGGAAAGTACTGGCAAACGATTGAGACCGAGTTCTGGCGTGAGGAGATCAAACAGGGCCGCTTGAACCGTCCACGGATTGACCTCTTCATCAGCCATTATTTAACGATGATGACCCAGGACGAGGTCCGTTCAGCGCACTTGTTCAGTGCTTTCAAAGCCTTTATTATTGGCGGGGAGGCTGCTTCGGGCTCTTCCATTCATTACCCCAATGGCTCGGCATCCCATATCGAGGCGTTGGCACGCTACGCTCAGGTTTTCCGCAAGTTTTACGAACCCTGCGGCCACCAGCGACTGGCGCTGTTCTTGAAACGCTTGGCAGCAATCGACACTGCGACTGTCTATCCTTTCTTGCTTCACGCATGCACTGACCTGTTGCCCGGCAACGAGACCGAATTCGATAAGGTAATTGCTCTGCTTGAATCTTTTTTGATGCGCAGACTCATTTGTAACCTTACACCCAAGAACTACAATCGCTTGTTCCTCGACCTGCTAAAGGCCGTCGACAAGGAGGGTCGAGTATCGGTTACGAGTGTCGAGGCACAATTGGGCAAGGGCCGAGGGGAGAGCACTAGATTTCCGGATAACCAAGAGGTCATGACTGCAGTGTGCGAACAGCCCATGTACGGTCGCCTAGCACAGTTTAAAGTGCGCGTGATTCTCGAAGCGCTCGACCTCCACGCTCACACCTCAAAGACCGAAGATATACCTTTGCAACCGGGACTGACGATCGAACACGTGATGCCCCAGACGTGGGCAACAGTTTGGCCCCTCGATCCAGAAGATACAATTGATCCAGTCGTGGAACAAAAAGCGACCTCCAGGCGTAATGTGATGTTGAATACGCTGGGTAACCTTACCCTCATTACTAATAGCCTCAATCCAGCGTTGTCGAACTCTAATTGGAGCACCAAGCGGCCAGAGTTGTTGAAGTTCACGAAACTCAACCTAAACCAGTATTTCCATGGGCCAGAGGCCGACACCTGGAATGAAGGCGCTATCCGTTCACGAAGCGAGCATCTTTTCCAGCATCTTTTAGAAATTTGGCCTGACGTGAAGCGTGATGAGATCTCGAAGTAAGCTCTTATCGCGACCTCTTCCGCAAAGATGTGTAAAGATCCGCCAGCATTGGCGATGTTCCGGGTCGCCCGCATGGCGGCACTTTGGCGGTATGTTGACTGCACGTCAACGTGTTTGCTCAATACTGCGCCTTTACCCTTGAGCTATTCACAAACGAGGCCTCGATGCGTGACGGCTGAGTGCATGCACTCAGCCGTCACGCGAGATCCGGAGCTAATGCTCGGAACCCCAGTGTTTCGCGGCACGCGAGTGCCCGTGAAGACCCTGTTCGACTACTTAGAAAACGGGGAATCCCTCGACGACTTTCTCGAAGGTTTCCCCACCGTCAGCCGCCAACTCGCTATCCAGGTCCTTGAAGAATCGAAGGAACTTCGCTCGGCCAGCGTCTGATGAGAATCTCGATTGACTAGTGTGTTGACCAACGGCTTCGGCTGTTCTTCGGTGGGCACGACTGTCAGACCGCCGCCTACGCCGGATTGTCGGCGATCCAGGCCACACCTTGTAC
>JBBQMJ010000405.1:0-3400 GCA_038328815.1 Fimbriimonadales bacterium
CCGTCAAAGCGGCACGTGAGTTCAGCAGCTTGCCCAACGATCCAATTGAAGGCATTGTCGCAGAGGCCCGAATCCTTATGATCGTATCCGCCTCCCACATCCGTATGCACACCCGGAAACCAGACTTCGACGAGGCCCGGCGTATGGACGCTAAACAGGTTTTCTGGGAAGCAATTGCGCCGCTCGTCGATCGAAATGGCATGGCGGGCATGGCGGACAGAGGGAATGTCGGCCGTATTTGGAAAGGTCTTGAAGCGCTGCAGAATTCCGACCGAACTGACGGTATCAAACAGCCCCATGAAATGGATATTGAGTCTCGGCACGCCACCGGCGTCAAGCTCAGTTCCTTCGGTGCGTGCGAAATCCTTGCGAATAATATGGGCAGCCGAATTGAACTGCTTTTTCATCTTGAAGTCAGAGATCGTTTGCCAAAGATAAGGCGAAAGATGTTGGTGCTCCAAGCGCAAGAGCCCGAAGTTATGTATGAATCCAGCAAGCACCCGGGCGGTATAAGAGCCCCGGCTAAAGCCGAAGAAGTAGATTTTGTCGCCCGGTTGGTAGTTTTCGACCAGGAAGTTGTAGCCATTGAGAACCTTGTCGCGCAGGCCCGTTGCCAAGGCAAGATCCAAACCCCGCATCACCGTCCGCCCAAGCCAAGTTAGCTTCGATGGATCGTTAAGCGTCCCAACGCCGCCGTCATAGTAGAGCACCTGGTTATCGAGGCTCAGCTTCTCAAAAACCTTGAGCACGTTTGACGATTCCGTGCCAGCCCAATCGGCAGTGCCATCGAAGCACAAGACGAGGTTGCGGCCGGAGAAAGCTACTTGCGGTGTCTTTTCAATATCCATAACTTATCACCAGTAATGACGTAGTTATGGTATCCCAAGGACCTAAGCTTTGGAAGGCCAGTCGGGCACGATTATCAAAGAGCGTGACCGGCGATGCTCTCCTGGGGGCAGACCACCCTCATGCAGGGCATGGCGCTTTGTTGAAAGCGCGGGAGGATGAGACAGCCTGAGAGGTATCAACGGGACGTCAAAAGTCAAGCAAGTTATTGTGCCTTTAATCTTTCACTTTTGACCTATGACCTGATTTCTTCAGGCGGAGGCTACGGACGTAGTGGCTTTAATTTTCATTGTCAAACCTCGTCGGAGGGACTAAGGAGAATATACGCTCACTTTCACTAAGGCAGGATGCCTAACTAGGATTTCCGAACGGATATCCGCGGGTAATTGCCGTGCAGATTCACATATTGGCACTGCGTCAACCAAACTCGTGACCGATTAATTTGCAAATGGATCAGCTACAATGAGCGCGGTCTCCTAATGTAAGGCGCGTTATTAGGATAGGGCTCGCGCTCATGGATTCAAGCTAATGGCAGTTCGTTCGTTGGAAGCCCAAAACAGCCCAAAAATCCCATCGCGCGATATTGTTGCCTATTACGAACCCAGCCAAGCTCAAGAGCAAGAGCTATGGGACGCAGTCGCCATTGAAGATCAAGTCTGGCTTTCAAGTACTGACGCCAATTACACGAGCATTTCGAAGGCAGATATTCGCGCCATCGACCTCTTCAGTGGGTGTGGCGGCCTTTCATTGGGATTGACGGTCGCTGCGAGAAAGGCGGGCCTAGCTATTGAATTTGCATTAGCTGTCGAACAGCATGAGGCGGCTGCACAGGTCTACGTCGACAATTTCGCACCGAAGCAGATCGAAAAATGCGATATCGCTTCCATCTTTGCCGGAACCCTCGGGGCCCTCCCAACATCGAGGGAACGGGAATTGGCTGCTCGTCTACAGCACATCGATATCCTTCTCGCAGGCCCGCCCTGCCAGGGTTTTTCGGACCTTAATAATTACACTCGGCGAAGGGACGACCGAAATGACCTTTATCTGCGAGCTATTCGGTGCATAGAAATAACATTGCCCGACTCAGCGCTTATTGAAAACGTTCCTTTCGTGACTAAGGACCGACTGGGAGTTGTCCAAATTTCAGAAAAGCACCTCAAGGACATGGGATATTTCGTTGATTCAGGAGTGGTTGATTTGTCCACTATAGGAGCTCCTCAAAAGAGGCTACGGCATGTTTTAATAGCGTCCAAACTGAAGGGGATTACCGTAGATGCAATAACTCAGTTTGGTCGTGTAGAACGATCCAGAACCGTTCGATGGGCGATCGAAAACCTAGAAGAAAGGTATGACGCTGCTTCAATTTTCGACAGTTCATCAGAAGCAAGTCGAAGGAACTTGGCGCGGATGAGATATTTGCTGCGACAAGAAGTATATGATCTTCCAAATGACTTGCGACCCTTTTGCCACCACGGCGAGCATTCGTATCGCGCTATGTATGGGCGGTTGAAATACGATCAGCCTTCGCCAACAATTACCCAAGGTTTTGGATCAATGGGCCAGGGGCGCTATGTTCATCCTAATTTTCCGCGAACGTTGACCCCGCATGAGACTGCTAGGTTGCAGATGTTCCCCGATTCATTTGACTTCTCATCGGCGAAGTCTCGTGGCCATCTGGCAATGTTGATCGGAAACGCTGCGCCCATGAACTTATCAGCTGCATTCTTCAAGGGCATCTTGGCAGGGTGCAATGCCAGATAAGCCGCCGACTCTGGGACTTGGCGAAAATGGAATTCTCCATTTTACGGTCGCCTCTCAATTGTTGCGCGAGCTTGGCGAGCGCCTCGTCGGTAAGGCTTACATAGCGCTTGCAGAACTCATAAAGAACAGCTATGACGCAGACGCTACCACAGTTAATATGACTTTTGGCCAAGACTACATCGAAGTCTGCGACGACGGGCATGGAATGCTGCCGGAAGAGTTTGATCGTTGGTGGATGAGAATCGGATCAACTCACAAAGAAGAGCAATCACGCAGTCCCGCGGGCCGGAACCTTACAGGGTCAAAAGGTGTTGGTCGACTTGCAGCCCAGTTCCTAGCCAATAACCTTGAAATTCGGTCCGTTTCTTCTCAAGACTACAAGCGCGAAATAACCGTCAACATCGATTGGGAGAAAGCTGTGGCCACTGGGGAACTAACCCATGCGCAAGCTGCTTACGAAATCAAGAACCCTCTGGCACGATTCGCACGTGACAGCAAATGCGGCTTCTACATTAAACTGTCGGGCCTTCGGCAGACATGGGATGAGGGGCAATTTGAAGAACTCGCCGGTGAAGTCTGGTGGCTGCAACCACCATTTTACAGGCTGACTCAGCCGCAAGGTAGCCTGCCTTTCAAGATCGCTGTGGAATCGCCCGATGCTTCGCTCGGCAAAGCCTTTGAAGAGCGGATGGGAGCAATCCTAGGTCTTTGGACCGCGAAGATCACTGGCCAAATCAAGAACTCAAACGATAAGACAAGTGTTCAATTAGCGATCGAGTTTCCCGGCAGAAAG
>JBBQMJ010000406.1:0-3378 GCA_038328815.1 Fimbriimonadales bacterium
AACCAGCGGCATAGTCCTGATCCCCTACGATGTCAACAACTACTCTCAGCGGAGTTCAGGAATCTTCGCCGAGGCGATCGCGATGGAGGTTCCGGTTATCGTCCCGGCAGGAACGTGGATGTCGAGGCAACTGTGCGCAGACAATTACCAACGAATTGCGCAGGCATTCCCGAAGCTGACGCCCATTCCCGGTCGCGACCTCCATTTGGTTCCGGATGGAACAGCGCCAGTTCTTCACAACCCGCTTGAAGTGCGCTGGTTTGCCCTTGGCGAAGAGCCGAGGTTCATTGCCACCGCAAATTGCCCGGTAGGCTCCGTTCAGGCTGTTCTCAAGCTGACCCTAAGCGAGCGATGGTTTGCGATGGCGCGCATTATTCAGCGCGACGCCAGCGGCGTACTTCTAAGCCTTGACAACAACGTTCTTGAAGTCACCGACTTTGACACCGAGACCGATACCTACACCGTGATCGACCTTCAAAGCCAAACCTCAAGCCTGGAAATCGAGGTAAGAAACGCGACCTTACTTGAAGGCGAAGGCGCGATCAGCATAAGCTTTGCCACCCTAGAAACTCGGATTGAAGACTTCGGTGCAGGAGAGATTTACTACGATTGGACCGAAATCCCGCACCTCATCGAAAGGATCGTTGAGCACCATGGCTGCTACGCGAAGAGCGCCAGCCGTCTTGCCAAGGGCTTCAGAGAGTTTCACTCAGGACCCAGTTTCATGAAGGAGATAGGCATCTAATGGAAAAGCCCAAGATCGCCATTCTCTCCGAGACAATCATTGGCTATGGCAGCCCACAAGTGCCGACATTTGCGACGGCTCTGGCCGAGCATTACGGCGTCAAGCCGGTTGTGTACGGACCATTCCATGAGATCGGCCCCAAGCGGGAGCTTTACCCCCTCATTGATATCCAGATCATTTCGCTTAAGACTCCTGCATGGAAGCCACTTGGACGCGCGGAATACATGATCAAGCTCGCCGACAAGCTTAACAAGCTGCAGCCAGAAATCATCGTCGCCTTCTGCACTTACACGCTTCCAGCACTAAAGCGCTTGAAATACAAGCCGAAGAAGATCATCTACTACTCGCTGGAAACCCTCAGCAACTATCAACAACGCGAAGTTTTTCTGAACAGAAATCTAGCCAACCTGTTCGACGTCGTGATCTATCCTGAGTTCAACCGCGCAGCCCTGGACGGCGGTAAGTGCCTGCTGCTGAATAGGCCAGTCGTGATGATGTACAACAGCGTACATCGCAAGGCGTGTGCGGATTCGGTCCTTCCCGCCGGCCAGCGGAATGGCCGCATCATCCACCCCGGGTCCATAGCCTACGAAGTGACCTTCGCCGGTTACTTCCTTGATGAGCGGTCTTCCCGTTATCCGCTCGATATCTATGGCATCGTCTATGGCGAGGAGCTAAAGAAAGCAGTTGCAGATATGACCGGCAACGTGCGTTACCTGGGCATTGTCGATGAAAAAACCTTGGCTGAGGTTCGCCGCGACTACTCCTGGGGCATCGTTACTTGGAATCCGGACACCGAAAACGGGAGGCTAGCCGCGCCTAACAAGCTCTTCGACTACATCTCCTCAGGTGTCCCCATCATCGCCGCCCCCCATCCTCAAGCCGTTGAGTTAATCAAGAAATACGGTTGCGGTTTGGTCATGCCAGATTGGAGCTACGAGTCGTTCCTTTGGACCATTGAAGAGGCGCTCAAAATTTCAAAGTCCGAGCACTATAAGCAATATGTGGATGGCTGCATCCGCGCCCTAAAAGAAGAAGTGAGCTGGGATGACCAATTTGGCAAGTTTCTCGCCATCTTTGAAGGTGATTCCGTTCAGCCGCCTAGCTAACCCCATGGATAAACCACGTATCGTCCTCGTTGTCGGAACCCGGCCGGAAGCCATCAAAGTGGCCCCGCTAGTCATTGAGCTCCGTCGCTTCAGCGATCGGGCCGAATCCATCCTGGTCTCCACCGGCCAACATAGAGAGATGCTGGCCCAAGCCCTGGGCGCGTTCGGACTAAAGCCCGACCTAGACCTCGACATCATGCAGCACGGCCAGACCCTGGCTGAAGTCACATCGCGCGCGCTCGCTGGTCTGGACGGACTGATCAAAGAAACCGATCCCGCCATTGTCATCGCTCAAGGCGACACAACCACCACCTTCGCGGCTGCCCTCGCATCCTTCTACCGCCAACTTCCCTTTGGCCACGTGGAAGCGGGCCTGCGCACCGACACAATCAACAACCCATTCCCGGAAGAGTTCAACCGTCGCGCGGCAACTCTGGTTGCCGATATGCATTTCGCGCCCACGCAGTGGGCGGTCGACAATCTTCTGGCTGAGCGCGTTGAAGCTTCGAAAATCTTCCTGACGGGCAACACCGGAGTCGATGCCGTCCTCAGCATCGCGGGCCAGGTCTCCCACGACTGGTATCCCGAGCACAAGGGCCGCGTCGTAACCCTTACTACTCACAGAAGAGAAAATTGGGGGGTGCCGATGAAGCACATTGCTGAAGCGGCGAGAGAGCTTCTTGACACCTTTGACGACATCCTTCTGGTAGTCCCCATGCACCGCAACCCACAAGTGCGGGCCACGTTGACCGCAGTATTGGAAGGGCACCCGCGCGTTAGGCTGATTGAACCACCCGATTACAACGAGTTCATCCCGCTCATGAAGCGCAGCGCGCTCATTCTTTCCGACTCAGGCGGCGTGCAAGAAGAAGCGCCCACATTCGGCCTTCCTGTCTTGGTGCTTCGTGACACCACGGAGCGTCCCGAAGGCGTCACCGCAGGCACCGCCAAACTTGTTGGCACCGACAAGAAGGTGATCTTCGAAGAAGCCAAACGACTCCTGGGCGATGAGAAAGCCTATCACGAGATGGCGAACGCGGTCAGCCCGTATGGCGATGGCAAGGCATCGCAACGTATTCGACACATAGTATTGAAGCGGCTCGGCATCGAGACTCCCGAAGTGTCGGCGTGAATTTGGCGTCGGTTATACTTGACCACCTGAGTTGAAAGGCAATGAGCGCAAACCGTTTTATCGTTGTCGAACCCTCAATCAAGAGCGAGAGCGGACATTACCTGCAGTACGCGCTGCACGTTCTGAGAGCCGCGAGCGATATAGGCTACGATCCGGTCCTTGCCTGCCATCGCGATTTCCCCGTTAAACCCATCGAGAATATCTCGACTGTTGCCGTTTTCACGAACACCTTTTGGCACCGTTTTGAGATGGCTGGGCGTTCAAAAAGCCGATTCTCATCCGTCATTTCCAACATAAACCGAGTGTATGGCGGCCTGAATCGTCGATACAAAGTCGGTTGGTATTTCTCGCGTAGCTACTCATTTCTGGGCCGCATTTTCGGTCCACCGTTT
>JBBQMJ010000407.1:0-3325 GCA_038328815.1 Fimbriimonadales bacterium
GAAGGTGATCTCCCCAGATGCCACAGGGTCAAGGCCGAAAATCGCCCGTAGCAACTCCGTTCGGCCGCTGCCGTTGAGCCCGGCAATGCCAAGCACCTCGCCTCTGCGAAGCTCCAGCGACACGCCTACGGGCTTCTTTGCGCCGCCAACGTTGGACAACGTGAGCAACCTTTCACCCGGCTCATGGATGGACCGTGGATAAAGCTCCGATACCTCGCGGCCGACCATCATTCGGACCAATTCCTGGGTTGTGGTTTTCGGAATCTCCACCGAGCCAACCATTTTGCCATCGCGAAGGACACTGGCGACATCAGCAACCTCCATGACCTCGTCAAGGAAGTGCGAAATGTAAATGACCGAACAGCCTTTGCTTTGCAAAATTCGAATTTGTCGAAAGAGGTTGTCAACATCGCCCTTGCCGAGGCTGCTCGTTGGCTCGTCGAAAATGAAAATGGAAGCCTCGCGGGCAAGCGCTTTGGCGATCTCCACAACCTGCTTCATTGGCTGAGAAACTCGCCGCACTTCTGTAGCAGGGTCAAGTTTGGGATATCCCATTCCCGACAGAATCTGCCGCGCATGCTCGGCCATTTGACGGACACCCAAGGTGGGTCCGAACCTAGGCTCGCCGCCCAAGAAGATGTTCTCCGCAATCGTGAGGTGATCGCAAAGTGCCAGTTCCTGGTGGATCAATGCGACGCCAAAAAGCCGCGCATCCAAAGGAGACCTAGGAGCATACGGCGTTTCTCCAACCGCCATGCTTCCAGAATCAGCTTTTTCCTCCCCGGCAAGAACTCGCATGAGCGTGCTCTTGCCCGACCCGTTCTCACCCACCAATGCGTGAACCTGGCCAGGCTTGGCTTCGAAAGAGACGTCGGTCAATGCCAAAGTCGCGCCGAAGGCTTTTGATATCGCATCGGCGCGAATCGAATTCATGCTCTAGACTTTCGCCGGAGCAAGAAGCTTTGCCACATCTGGAGTCGTAATGTTTTTCATGTCAACGAGGGTCGCGCCAGTGTCGATCTTTTCGTCAACCTTCTGGCCCTTGATTGACTGAACCAACATCTTGACGCCGGTGTAACCCATCTTCTCAGGGTTCTGAACCACCAAAGCATCGATCTGGCCGTCTTTCAAACCCTGAACAAGTTTGTCCGAGGAATCGAAACCGACAAACTTGATCTTGCCAGCGATCTTCGCATCCTGAAGAGCGCGAAGCATCCCGAACGCCGTCGATTCGTTGCAGCAGAAGATTCCATCGATTTCCGGCTTGCCACCAGGTGCAAACCGCGAAAGCAAGTTCTCGGAAGCCTTCTGAGCGGACTCGACCGTCGCCCCTCCGTATTGGTTATCGCTGACGACCTGAATACCGGGTGTCTTCTTGATGCCTTCAAGAAATCCGTTCTCACGCTCTGTCGTGCTGGCCGAACCTTCCGCGTATCGCAGCATAATAACTTTGCCCTTTCCATTAAGAAGCTGGCCAAGCCTTTCGCCGCCCATCTCGCCCGCCTTAAAATTGTCCGTGGCAACAAAGCTAACCGCTTTAACGTTCTTCAAACCTGAGTCGATGATGACGACCGGGATGTTGGCCTTTTGTGCGTCAAGCACCGGCTGAGTTAAGGCTACGTCGTCGAGGGGCGCGAGGACGATGCCGCTTACCTTGCGCGTCACGAAGTCTTGGACCACACTAATCTGATCGTCGCGGTCGTCCTCCTTCATCGGACCTTTCCAAATAATTTCGACACCTAGCTCTTGAGCTGCCCGCTCAGCGCCAGCATGAATGGATTTCCAATACTCGTGGGTGGCGCCCTTGGGAATAACGGCAATCTGAAGCTTCTCGCCGCCGCCGGTCTTGGCATCAGTCTTAGCGCCGGTGTCGCCTGGCGTTGCGGTCGAACCCGAATTACATCCGGCGATTAACAGCGCTCCCAAAAGGGGAAGTAGGTAGAGAGATTTCATTTGCACTCCTGTGGGCTTAATAGTTTTCCCGATTCTCGTAGCAAGGATTGGCTGCCCGTTCCGGGTAGATTTCGTAACCGACCATGCGGATACTCCCTTCTACCCTAGCCGTCGCTTTTCTCGCCATTGCGACGTCCGTCGTGGCCCAACAAAAGCCCAACCTGGACAAAGATCCAACCCTCTATGTGGTCGGCTATGCCCATCTAGACACCGAATGGCGCTGGTCATATCCGCAGACCATTCAGGACTACCTAAGCCATACCCTACACGACAATTTCAAGCTTTTCGAGAAGTACCCAAACTACACCTTCAACTTCACGGGCTCAAACCGCTACCGCCTGATGAAAGAGTATTTCCCAGAGGACTACATCAAGCTGAAGCAGTTTGTAGCCGCTGGCCGTTGGTTCCCAGGAGGGTCCTCGGTAGAGGAAGGGGATGTCAACAACCCTTCGCTTGAATCCATCGTGCGCCAGATGATGTATGGGAATCGTTATTTCCGGCAGGAATTCGGAAAGGAAAGCTCCGAATACATGCTGCCCGACTGTTTTGGATTCCCAGCTGCCCTGCCTTCCATTCTCGCGCACTGGGGAATAAAAGGGTTTTCGACTCAGAAGCTGACCTGGCACTCAATCAACGGAATCCCATTTAACTTGGGTGTTTGGGAAGGCTTGGACGGACATGGGGTGGTCGCCGCCCTTAATCCAGATAGCTATGGAAGTAGCATTCACGAGGACCTGAGTCAGAACAAAGGCTGGCTTGATCGAGTGCAGAAGGATGGAGCCAAAAGCGGAGTCTTTGCCGACTATCGCTATTTCGGCACGGGAGACATGGGTGGCTCCCCGGATGAAGACTCGGTCAAATGGATGGAACAGTCAATGGCCGGAACCGGCCCGCTTAAGATCCTGGGTGGCAATTCTGACCGGCTATTCAATGATCTGAGCGCAGATCAAATAAGCAAACTGCCTCGCTTCAAGGGAGACCTTGAACTAACCGGCCATTCGGAAGGATCGGCGTCTTCGCAAGCGATGATGAAGCGCTGGAACCACGAGAATGAGAAACTAGCCCAGGCGGCTGAGGCCGCTTCGGTGGCTGGCACGGTTTTGGGGACGGAGACCTACCCTTCCGAAAAGCTGCGCGACGCTTGGACGCTCGTCCTGGGTGGACAATTCCACGACCTTCTTGCGGGAACGGCCCTTCCGAAAGCGTACGAATACGCCTGGAACGACGAGCAGATAGCTATGAACCGCTTTGCCTCCGTGCTTCAGGCAGGCGTTGGCGCGGTGGCGCGGAAACTGAGCACAAGTGCTCGAGGCATTCCTCTCGTCGTGTTCAACCCTGTATCCTACGATCGCAATGATCCGATTGAGGCAAC
>JBBQMJ010000408.1:0-3318 GCA_038328815.1 Fimbriimonadales bacterium
CTTGCAGCCGCACCGCAGCCAGACCTTCAAGCTGTCGAGCGACCCGCTGTTCGTCGACAAGGTGCGCGATATCGTCGGCCTTTACCTCTCGCCGCCTAACCGGGCCATTGTTCTTAGCATTGACGAGAAGAGCCAGATCCACCGTCGAGATCGACAGACCGCTGGCCTTGGCCATGCCGCGCGAACTCCAGTGAGTTGCGTTAGGTGGTGTGCTCTCCAGAGTGCGTACAATCACCGCCTCGATCCGCTCGTCTCCGATGGTCCGGGGCGTCCCTGACCGGGCCTCGTCGCGAAGGCCGGCGAGCCGATGTTCGACGAACCGCCAGCGCCACTTGCCGACAGTATCGGGGGCGATGCCCAATCGAGCAGCGACCACCTTGTTCTGATCGCCCCTGGCGCAAGCCAGTATGATGCGCGCCCGTAACGCCAATGCCTGTGCCGTGCTCCGGCGGCCGGCCAGCGAGGTCAACTCGCGGCGCTCCGCTTCGCCCAGATCCAACGACGGTAACGATCGGACGCCCATCGCAATACCTCCCCAAAGTCAGGAGAGTCTGCCACGATTGAGTCGACTTCGAGTCCGGCGAAATTCAGACTCGGGACACTAGTCAACTGTTTGCCATTCCAAATGGCGAACGTCGCCTCCCCCTTTAAGAAATCGGCGCGTAGATGGCGGGGGGTCGAGCAGGGAGCTGCCGTAGGATTGCGTGACCAAGTCCATAGGATACCCCAATGCAATCAACAAAGTGGGAAATACTTGGAAGTGCGAATACTTCGCCGGGAAGTTCTTTCCGTTTTCTCTAAGCAATCGCGAAAATGGCGTATCCGGGCGCAGGTACACGAGCAGCGGCACGAGACCCTCGCCGTTCACTGTACCTGGCCCGGAGGAACAGTGAGTCCACTTTGTGTTATTCTCTACCAAACTTTGCCCATGGTCGGATGTGTATATCAATAACGTATCTTCAGGCAGCCCATGAGCGAACAATTCGGAAATAAACCTGTTAACAGACCAATCTACAGCCATGTTGTAGCGCTCCAACAAGTCTCGTTGATACTCACGCAGGTCTTTATTTTCCGGTAATTTTACGGCTGGTCCTTCGAAGGTAAGTTTTTCGTTGGGCGGATATTTATCTTGATACGGATGATGTACACCCTGCTTGTCGAGATAAATGAAAGCGCGACCTGGTTGAGATGCCACTTCGATCAATCGCTTGAGAGCATCAAAATCTCGCATATATGTAGGCCGGGTGTGAATATTGTACCTTTCGTCGATATAACTGAGCTCATCACTATTCATGCCGTAATCGCGAAAGACCGCATCTCCAACCGCATCGATGTAAACAGTCTTGAATCCGGCCGCTTTGGCAAACTGCAACACCGTTGGCTCTTCGCTTACGAGACCATGCGGCATAAACGCCTGCGGTAAATCCTCTGGCTTCAGACCACGCTTGAAGACAAATCTCGAAAAATGCGAGCAGTTTCCTGCTGATACCGTTACACCGAAGTCGATCAACCCCCACTTTCCAATCAGACTCGAACTCACAAACCCAGCGCGCACGCTCTCATCCATGATCAGGATGATTTTCTCAAAACGCTTTTCTCCGGGGCGAAGTGTAACAGGTCGCGCGTGAAAGCTCTCTGCGACCTCATCCTGATTTGCCACAACAGCAATTGCATTAGCAAAGCGGATTGGGAATCCCACAGGAGTTGGGAACGCCGATGTACCTCCCCGCGAGTAAACGGCCATCGCAACAACCATGGCAATTGGCAAGCACGCGGCAATGTTCCATTTTCCTCGAATGGAAAGTCTCGGGCTGGGCCTCCACGCAAATATCAGCGAGATGAACGCAAACGCAATTAGCGTCGGCACCATCTCCGAATATGTCTGAATGGTATCCAGCAACTTTCGTCGTTCGACCCAGAATAGCTCAAGTGTACCCGTTTCGATCATGTTCTCTCTCGGAACACCGACCGTACCTCCAACCTGACCCAAGTTCAGAATAGTTACACTAAATAGCCAAGAGAACAGAAGTATGAGCGTAAGAGGAACGCGCAATGTGCTTACGGAAAGAAAGGGGCTTAAAAGAATTGAGCCCACACAACCAAACCATACAATCGGAAATACTAATCTACCGATTTCTCTAGCGATGGACGATTTGGAAGGCGTCTCTAAGTTCACGTAGAAGAATGGGGATGGCTCGCCCGCTAAATAATCGCGATATATAAAAACTAGCAAGATTAGCGCACAGATCTTAAGCCAAGAGGCGTATGGCCTGTTCATAGCGGGATGCCTGCGATAAAGCGTGCAGTCAAAATGACCATATGCTCAACGTTTCGGTGTCTCGAGCTTCGCAGTCTGTGGTGATCTGATACGCTCATGATGCCGGATTGTGTTCCGAAAGCATTACGTGAAGCGGCGGCCGTGTCTATAATTACCGTCAATCGTAGGCGGCTGCTATGTCTTGAATGGATCAAGTCTCTTGGAGAATGGCGTCGCCAGACCCCAAGCCTAGCCTGCAGCAGGTATGCAACAACCTTCTACTTCTACTAACCATCGTAGCGCCCAAGAATGTGTAGACAGCACGAGGAACAACTAGGCGCGAAGGCATCGAAAAACCTCTAGTCATATGAATCTAAAGTTCGCCGCATAAAGTCTGCTGTGTTTTCTGGCAGAAGCGTTTGACGGAAGCCAGGATTTGATCGGCCGATTTGGTCCATTTGAAGGGCTTAGGATTCTCGTTGTGCCGGTCGATGAAGGCGCGGATATCGCCTTCGAGCTGCTTGACGGAGGTATGAACGCCGCGCTTGAGGCGCTTTCTGGTGAGCTCAGCGAACCAACGCTCCACCTGATTGATCCATGATGCCGATGTCGGCGTGAAGTGGACATAGTAGTGTGGACGACGGGCGAGCCAGGCCTTGATCTTGGGCGTCTTGTGGGTGGCATAGTTGTCCATGACGATATGGACTTCGAGCCCTTCGGGTACGCGATCATCGACCTGCTTGAGGAAGTTCAAGAACTCGACCGCCCGATGCCGCTTGTAGCATTTGCCGATGACGAAGCCCGAAGCGACATCGAGCGCTGCGAACAGTGACGTCGTGCCGTGCCGTACGTAGTTGTGCGTTCGACGTTCGGGTATGCCCGGCATCATCGGCAAGACCGGCTGCTCACGATCGAGCGCCTGGATCTGGCTCTTCTCGTCAATGCTAAGAACAATGGCCCGGTTAGGCGGCGAGAGGTAAAGGCCGACGATATCGCGCACCTTGTCGACGAACAGCGGGTCGCTCGACAGCTTGAAGGTCTGGCTGCGGTGCGGCTGCAAG
>JBBQMJ010000409.1:0-3299 GCA_038328815.1 Fimbriimonadales bacterium
CCGATCTCAACATGGCCCTCTTTGCTTTTCCCACGGCATTTGGTCTTTACAACTCCCTGATGGGCGACGATGAACCGAGCGGCGAAGATCCCGGCATTGCTCGTGAGCAGTCATGGATTGAAAGGGACCAAGAATATAAAGCCCTAACGCGTGCTCTCTCTACTGAGGTTGTCCCAGGTTCCATTAGAACGGATGACCTTTTGAGCCCATTCGACGATAAGCCCCTCAAGTACTCCTTCAACGGCAAGCAGATCGTAATCGAAGTTAGCGGAGGATCCACCTTAAAAGTCCCCCCAGACCCGAAGCCATCGAAGACAAAAGCATAGCTTTCGAAACGTGTTATCCGATTGACATCGCTCCGGAGCGCCCACCTCCGTCGATCCAGAGGCTGCCACCTTCCCGGCAGGGTGGAGCAACTAAGCGGATAGGCTCTTCTATGTTCTTTCGCCCGCAGCGAAGCGAACTGAGAGAGGAAGCTATTTCCCGTCGCCTAGCTCGATCGTACTTCGACGCTGAAATCGCTAATGTCTAAATCAGGGTCAGCGACATCGCCCGTGGGCTCCAGGTTGTTGTAACGCGTGTTGTTATAGATGCCGTTCGTGGTAAGGGGGATAGTGATGTAGTCGTTGATCTGAGCTGGATCAGCGCCATTACCTAGCGCATCCCAGGCTTTGGATCCGCTATTGCCCTGCGGTACTCGGTCCATCGTCAGGAAATTGACTTGAATGGATTGATACGCAGCGGCATCGTCAGGTGTCGTAGCGATTTGGGTGAGATCGATTTGGAAGGATAGCGTCTTGCCGTTCGGCAACAGGTCGGTGTACGCTACGGGGATGCCGATGGCGAAGTACTGCGTCAGAAGAATGTCCTGAAATTTGTAGAGGGTGTACGCAGGCGAAGTTGTCGGATCCCAGCGCACGAAATAGGTTGCATTGCCGGCAACGAAGCCATTCCCCCAAGGCGGCCCAATCACTGGAATAGGCCCCGTATCCGTCGGGTTGATCAAGTTGCTTGGACGCAAAGCAACGATATACACATAGTTAGGATTGATCTGACCTGCCACGGTCAAGGTGAACACCAGACGTTTTGTGCTTAACGTCGCTGAATCAGGCGGGAACTTGGCACAGCCAGCCGCCAGAACGCACAGGGCCAGAACGACAGCCCAAAGCGGCCGGATCAGACTAGGCCTTCGGTGTAGTAAAGAATTCGGTGGCATTGCTCGCATGTGACTGTCCTGTCGACCTTCAAAGCTTCCAACGTTCGTGCCGGCAAAAGATTTCCACATCCTGAGCAACTGCTGCCCTTCTTGACTTCGGCCATGCCTGTAACTTGCTTTGCGCGGATCGCTTCGTAGCGGGCGAGTAGGCCGGCGTCTATGCCCTTGGCGGCTTCGGGTCGTGCTGCGTTGAGCCGTTTGAACTCTTCTTCAAGCTTTCCTTTCAGCTCCATTGCTGCCTTGCGATGCGCGGATAGATCGGCCTTGACCTTGGCAATTTTGGCTTCAACGACTGCTGCGGCCGCTTTGGCAGGAGGAGCGAGATCAAGCAGTTCCATGATGCGGTCGTCAGACTTAGATCGCTGGCGCTTCAGGGCTTCAATGTCCTTTTGATAGGCGTCGACTTCTCGCGGATTGACAACCTTGCCGCTATAAAGGTCCTTTTCGATCTTCTTGATCTTGTCGGCTGCGCCTTGCTGGGCAAATTCTAAGTCGGACAGCTCGCTTGCAAGGGCTTTGGAGGCTCCGCCAACCTCGGCGTATTCCTTCTCCACAACCTCCAAATCGGCCATCAGCTTTCGGCCTGGATCTAACGCGGCTGCCCTCTTTCGGATATCGACCAGCGAGGAATCAATCTGGTTCAGTTTCCAAAGGGCACGAAGATCGGGAGAGGCCATTAACCCTATTATGACTCGCGAGCGTCTTCACTGAATCAGGGAGGAATACAACCACAAAAGGCGAATTAGGACGTGACGGTGTACGGATGGCCAGTGTTTTTTCAAACCTGATCCTAGATGTGACCGACCTGGACCGGTCTTTAGCGTTCTACCAAGGAATGTTGAAGCTTCGCGTCACCCGCGAGGACAATTGGAACGGCCACCGCATCGCCTTTCTAGACACAGGCAACACGGAAATCCTTCTGCTACAGCAACCCACCAGCGAGCAGAATCCTGGCATGGAAAGAAGTGGCGGGCTCGTCATCAAGTTCCACGTCAAGGACCTCGCCGCGGTCGCGCAGGACTTGGAGAGAAGGCATGTCAAGGTTCTACAAGGATTGGAGATGGCCCTATACGGCGAGCGCACGTTTCTAGTCGCCGACCCGGACGGATATGCCGTGCTTCTAAGTGAGCCCGTCGAAACGCTGCACTAAATAGGTGTAGGTGCAGAGTGGGTTTCCGAAAGGATCTTAGGCCACCAATTTTCTTGTCTCACACGCCGATTGACATTCGATCTCGTACCCGTTGGAATGCTCGTAAAGCAAAGTCAAGGTCCTCTTGTGAATGGGCGGCGCTTGGCATTGTTCTGATCCTTGCCTTTCCGCGCGCGACCGTTGGAAAGACAATAGCGAGTGCGTAGACCCCTTCTTCCCAAAGCAGACGTTCCATTTCTTGGGCGGCGCCTTCGTCGCCGACATAAACCGGTGTGATTGGAGTCTCGCTTCCCATCGTATCGAAACCGGCTTCTTGAAGCTGGGCCTTCCACCATTTCGTGTTGTTCCACAGGCGTTTCATGGGCTCGGGGTCTGTCTCCATAACGTCGTGGGCTGCAATGAGAGCTGCGGCGACCATGGGTGGGTGGGCGGTGGAGAAGAGATAGGGGCGGCCCCGGTTAATGAGCCAGTCCTTGAGCTTTGCGGAGCCTGCGATATAGCCGCCGACGACTCCCAGTGCCTTGCTTAAGGTTCCAAGCTGTATGTCGACTTGGCCGTAAAGATTGAAGTGAGATGTGGTGCCCGCGCCGTTCTTGCCAAGTACGCCTGAAGCGTGGGCATCGTCGATCATCACGAAGGCGTCGTATTGCTCGGCTAGCTTTACGATGTCTGGAAGTGGCGCAATGTCGCCGTCCATGGAGAACACGCCGTCCGTGATGATCATGCGCTTCTTGAACTGCTGGGTGCGCTTGAGAATTGCCTCCAACTCGGTCATGTCCTTGTGGCGATAGACAAAGCCTTCGGACTTCTTGTAGTGCGCGGCGCTTAACCTAACTCCGTCGATGATCGACGCGTGGTTGAGTTCGTCGGAGATGATAACGTCTTCATCGGTGACGACGGCTGGGATGCAGCCTGAGTTGGCCGTGAATCCGC
>JBBQMJ010000410.1:0-3299 GCA_038328815.1 Fimbriimonadales bacterium
CTAGCTCGAACCTCGGCATGAGTGGGACCAAAATCAGCAGAACGTTGGACGGGATGTGCGTCCAGACCATTGTGTTGACCAGGCCAAATCGTTTGGCCAGCCGGACTGCAAGAAGCGAAGACACTCCCGCGAAAAGATTCCCGAAAAATAGGAGACCGCCAAGCTGGCCCTCCGTTGCGCCCCAACGCAGGTGAAACCAGTAGGCGATGAGGCTTTGCATCACGAAGCCGCCCGCAAAGGCATCAATCGCGAACAGGCCCGAAAGCTTGAGTACCACTGATTTACTCTTATGAAGCCCTAGCCAAAGCTTCGAATCAGATGGCGCGCTTGTTGTTTCCGATCGATTGGACAAACGCGCGTAGAGGGCCAGCATGAATAGACCAAGCACGCCATGAGCGGCGATGACGACGCGGAAGCTGTCCAACTGGGTCCGACCAAGGTGCTGAAGAAGCTGGCTGCCGCCGCCTCCGGCAAGCGCACCGAATGCAGTGGCGAAGTAGCCGGTCAGGTTGTACCAAGCGATTACGGCAACCCGCTTCTCGGCGGGCAGTTCTTCGGAAAGGGCGGCCTGCTCCACAGGTAGGAACGGCCCGACTTCGTTGCCCGAAGGGCTGAGCACGCCGATGGTCGCGGCAATGAGTAGCAGGACGAAGGATGAAGTCAAGGCGAAGACGAGCGATGCGCCGCACATCAATAGCGCGCCGATCATGAGCGTGGGTCGCCTGCCAAAGCGATCGGCGCGGGTGGTTAGCAGGAGCGAGATACCGGTGTCGCCCAGCATCGTGAGCGCAAACAGCAGCCCGATATCTGTCTTGCTGAGCCCGATTTGTTCAAGATAGATCGCGAGGACTACGGCGAGCATGCCGTACGCAAACATGCGTACGGCACGCGAAACGAATAACAGCCTCAGATCAAGCAGCTACTTCACTCCGAGAGCGTTCCAACAAGCCTTGATTCCGGCCGCCATTTTTAGGGAGTCACCTTCGCCATCGTAGTGCAGGAACTCGACCTCTTGCGATGCGCCGAGCACGTGATTGTGAATAGCGGTGATATGAATTCCCACCTTCCTGAGTTCTTTGATGACTTGCTGAAGGTCAGTGCGAACGCAGCACGTGTCGCCCATCACCATAGTGAGCCCGCAATCGCATGCGTTGAACGCAGCCCATGAGCCAATGCCCATTCCAGGCGTGAAACTTTCGCCATCCACAGTGACCTTGAAGTCTTTTCGAGGGTTCGCAAAGCGCAGAACGCCGCTGGGAAACACCTGTGGCTTGGAGCCAAAGACCGTTGCGAGCGCATCCGCATCGAGTTTGGGCTTTGTGCCCGAAGGTGTGCCGGCGGACTCAACTGGCTTGCCCAAGATATCCAGGGCGGTCCTGAACGTGTTGGCGATATCTTCTGGTTTTCCTATGACTTCGTAGTGCATGTAGAAGAGCCGCGGTTCTTCGGTTGTCATATGGTTGTGCAGCGCGACGATTTCAAACCCACCTGCCTCAAGGGCGTCGATCACGGGGTTGATCTCGAATTCCAACATGGCCATGTCGCCCACAGCCAGAACCTTGTCTGCGTTGCCGGATAGGGCAATGTAAGTGGAGAGCCCCAGGTCCGCTGGAATCGCCATGCCATTTGAATTGGTGAACTTCACGTCGTTGCGCGCGATGTTGATCCGATAGGATCCATCTGCGTTCAGTGCGCCGGGTTTGCCAACGATCTTAGAGACCGCCTGAAACTGGGCAGGGATTTCCTGAGCCTGGCCGACAGCGGCGCCGACGAGGGCGGTGAAGATAAAGGCGAGTCTGATTCTTGCATTCATAGAGATCCTCCGATTAATGTCACTTGGTTGGTTTTAAAATCCAAAGCTCTGGTTTGCCGCCCACATTCTTGAGGGCAATGAAAACGCGATGTGTTTTCTGGTCTACCGCAACTGTGTGCGCAAATGGGGCTCGAAACTGACCAATTCCTTTGAGGCCGGACTTCGAAGCCTGAAATACTTCAACCGCTCCACCCTCGCAAGCGACGTAAAGCCTTTGAAGTCCTTCATCGAAGGCTAGCACGTCAGGACCCTCAGTAACGTCGAAGCTCTGCGACACGATCATGGTGTCCAGTGCCGCGACCAAGAGCTTGTTATTGCCTTCGCAGGATATGTAGGCAAGGCGCTTTGGCGTGTCGATAAAGAACCCGTGCGGGTGGTCCGAACCAGCCAGCGGAAACCGGTCTGTGATTTGCTGTGATCCGGGATCAATGCCAACCATCTCGTTTTTGGTCTGCACAGCAACCCAGATTCTGTTGCCGATTGTATCGTATTGGGTGTTGCCCGCCTCACCACCGAGAGAGATCGTCCCGAGGCTTTTGTTGGTCCGTGCATCGATCACGAGGTCCAAACCACCGGATTCGTCCGAGATAAAGAGCTTGTGCGCCTTCGGGACGTAGGCGATGCCATCTGGAAAGTCAGATCCCTTAACCCGCGCAAGGACTTTGCGGGTCTTGATGTCGGCGACCACAACTTCGTGGCTTCCAGCCGCCGATCCATAGAACTTGCCTTCGTTAGACACTGCCAGAACCCCGGTGACGGTCTTGTAGCCGACTAGGTTAGCGACGATCCTATTCTTCCGGAGATCAAAGATTATCAGCTTGCCGGCGCCCATGTGAGACAGGTAGAGCAAGCCGCTCTGCTGGTCAATGCTTTGATAATCGAACCGGGTCGCGCTGTCCGGCAGAGGAACCGCAACAATCTTCGTTAGAGGCGATTGGGCATTGGCCGCCGACGCTAGGGCCAAGGCAATGAGGAGTGAAATCGACTTCATCGTTAAACCTCTTGATACACCGCGGCACAGCAGGTCTGAGGAAGAAAGGCATAGACCTTGTTCCTCTCTGAGTCAAAACCTATCGTGTGGGCGCCAAGTTCTGTGGTGACGGTTTGGAGCAGTTCGAGCGTGCTGGTATCGAATACTTCAATTACGCCGGGATCACCGGTCGCGACATATACACGACCTAACACTTCGTTAACGAAGACAACGTCAGGCACGCCTGCGAGATGAGTTCGACCTGCTTCCTTTCGCGAATCCAGATCAAAAGCGATGAATTCCCCTCCGTCGCATGCGCAGAACATGCGATTTGTCCTTGTGTCGATATCCAAGCCGTGAGGTCCCTTCCCATTTACCCCGATCGATTCCGCCGGACTTGTCGGTGCGTCGGCATCACAGATGAGAAATTGAGCCGGGTCTGCGATGTTCACGTAGAATCGATCGCGGGTCGCGTCGATGAGGCTCCAGCGCGTTCGTCCGGGCACGTCGATATCC
>JBBQMJ010000411.1:0-3283 GCA_038328815.1 Fimbriimonadales bacterium
TCGAGGATGAGCCCCGGCTACTTATTCTTACTCGGTAGGCGGAACGATACCCTTAATCCAGGCTGTTGATCACCTTTAAGTAGTTCATACACCGCTTTCGAACACACTATTATAGGCTGCGAAGCCGCGGAGTCGGGATCAATTTTTAACCTCTGCTTCGATATCGTTACCCTAATAACTCTCCTATCAGGGCCATGTAGCGTAATCTCCGCTGTTTCGATTTTCGCCGGAATGAAGTCTTCAATCTCTTCGCCCTCGATCAACGCTACCTTCAGTTCATCAGGAAACTTATCAGGAAGAAATCCGAGCTTGGTGGCCGAAGCCTCATCAGCAGGCCATAGGACTGCGACGGTCGAAATCGTGACTGTTTGACCCTCATACTTAGCAACGAAAGGATCAAGCTTTGGGATAGAGACTCGCAGCCCGCCAGCCGGTAGCTGCAAAATGTGTGATCCGACCAGCCCTTGGTCTCTCCAATCAATATTCGAATATGGGTAGTCGCCCCATCCTCCCGGTTGGATATACAACGCGGTAATATCCGCCCCCTCTTTGACGTCTGCCGCGATTTCTAACTGCCTGACGGTTTTCGCCTGGAGATTTAGCAGTCCAGCCCGCTGAAACCATAACACGTTTCGTGCCGCTAACTGCACCCGCGCCGCGCCATCAACCGTGCTTGGACTTATATCATATGCTTTAAGAATGATCTGAACGTTCAGACGATCCCGTTCTATGGTGGCTTGATCCTTCGCTCTTGCTACATCCTGAGATCGCTGTGCAGACACTTGGAGATAGATTCCAATCAGAGCCAAAAGCGCAGCGATAAGGGCGGCTATCGCTCCACCTCCAGGACTCCGGAGGAACGTTGATTCTCGCATCTCCCAATCGAGGCGGCGTTGTTGCAGCAGTACCTCTCGCTCCTTCAGCGCAAGCTCACGGTCTCTGGATTGCGCCACGTTGCCTTGATCAGGGCCGCTCGGTAGGACTTCAGACATACAATGCATCTTCTCTCAAGACCCCTCGCATTAGTCAATCCGAGCGACGGAAGTGTGCATCCGTTTTCCAGGTTTACGCTATCACCAATCCAGCGTTATCGGCCGCGGACGGAACGCCTTCGCTGCTTTCAACTCGGCCATAGCGTAAGAGAGCGACGCGCTGAATTTTCCCTTGGCAATCTCCAGCGGAATCGTCTCCCCGATGTACCGAAGTCGCCTTACTTTCGGCACGACCGGGCCAGTCTGTGGACCATCCTCAACCTCCGAGAGCGTCCATTTCGGGTCGCCGGTACCAAGAAGCACCCTCGTAGTTGTGCACTGGTCCCAATGCGCTTCGGGCGCTGTGATGTGGGCCCTGTCGAGACTAAGGGTGGACGAATCGCGCTTGGCACAGCGCGCAGCAAGTGTCACGGGGCTGCCAAAAACCGAGCAATCAAATCTCCGAGGACTCCCAACGTATCCAATGACGACTCTTCCGCTTGCGATGCCAATGTGCGGGACATACCCGAACGGGTTGTTTTCAACCATTCTGCACGCTGTATTGAGCGCGGCGTCAAACGGTGATGAGACTGCGCCGAACTCCTTTGCAAACACGATCATTATTTCGTCGCCTACGTACTTATCGACGATACCCCCGCAGTCACCTAAGGCTTGTTGCCCTATCCAGTCGAAAAAGCCGTTGACGAAAATTAACGTTTCGATCGGTGTTCGATCAAAGGTCAACGCGGTGAAGTTGGTAATATCGGCAAACAGTACGGCCGCGGATACCTCACGCCCTTTAACTACACGGTGTGACCTGAAGAAAAGGTCATCAGAATATTCTTGCACGATTCCGTCCACTTCTAACGGAGTCGCCACCAGAAAGTCGTGCAGGGAAGGATAATTGTACGGTTCCAGTCTCAGCTTTTTCATGAGCGCGCAGCCATTCAAGGGTTTCGCTGGTCATTTGCCATACGGGGAAAAGGCTCGCACGACAATCCTTCGCACAATCACCTGGTCGGTGCCATTCCGTGCTCGGGCCCGAGTCCCGTTTGTGGTTCTTCATTAATTTCCGTGGGTGAAGTTTTCAGGGCTTGGTTTTTGAAGGGGCGAGGTCGAGTCCGCCGCAATGGAACAGGATGCGGACGCGATAGGCGGCGAAGGATCGGAAGCCGCGGGCGGCTTGTTTGACCGCTTCGATCTTGCTGTTGAGTCCCTCGGCCACCGCATTGCTGATCTTGTGGGCGAAGGAGCTCAGCAGGCCGGACAGATGCGTTTTAAACGTCTTGGCCACCTTTTTGACCGGATCGATCTGACTGCGCCTGGCCCTCCCGAACCAGGTCTTGAAGAAGCTCGCCGCCGTGGCTTTCTCCGGCTGCATCCAGAACCCGCCGAAGTTCTCCTTCGCCAGCCAAACCCGTGAGGTTTTCAAGTTCATCTGCGCGAGGGCCTCGAAGCTGACGGCGAACCGGGCCGGGAGGTTTTCCTGCCCGTAGAGCCACTGAAAGCGGGTGCCTTTGAGCGTCTCATCGCCTTTCTCCCCCAAGCGCTGGGCCTTTTGCCGCCGCACTTCGTCGACCGCTTTGCTCAGCAGCGCGCTGACGTGAAATTTGTCATGCACGTGCTCGCTCCCCGGCAGCACCTCAGCGATGGCTTTCAGGATTGCCGCACTCAGGTCGCAGGCGGCCACTTTGATCGTCGGGCGCACCGGCAGCGGGATGCTTTCGAGCACCTTGCGAGCGGCCGCCGTGTCCTTGCCGAGGCTGACTTCCAGTACCACCCCGCGCTGCACATCGCTCAAGACGCTCACGTAACTCTGCCCCTTCAAAAAACTCTTTTCGTCCAGCCCGACATACAGCAGGTCCTCCCATTCCCGCCTGGCCAGACCACGCGTCACCGCACCTGCCATGATGGCGTTGACGCTCGACCAGTTCAGCCTCAGCAAAAGGCGCGCCGCTTCCAAACTGCTACAAGCCTGGATGATGCCGATGGCCCACGCTTCAAACGACCGCGTCCAGCGCGTGTAGCGCTCGGCCCACGGCACCGCCGCCATCTCCGTCTTCCCGTCGGAACGTTTCAGGCGGGGCACCCGAGCCACCAGGACCGTCTCGTATTCCATCGTATCGCGGTGTCGCCAGCGCCGCTCCTCCCAGCTGTGGATCTGGGCGAGTTCGCCGTTGCCATCGCGCCACCGCCAGCCGGCTTGGATTCCCACTTCCACCTCCACCGCCTGACCCTCCTCGTTGAGCCGGATAGACTTGACCATCCAAGGCTGCTCCAAACGTAATATCCGCGCGAAAAACTCGTTCAAT
>JBBQMJ010000412.1:0-3277 GCA_038328815.1 Fimbriimonadales bacterium
ATGCATGATCCCCGCCCGCAACGCAGCGCCGCAGATACCGCAACAACCCGTCCTGAACGCATGGGAAGCCGTGATCGTCGTCGAAGTGATAACGCTTCAGCCTCTCAACCCTAAATAGAGCCGAAAAGACGTTCTCGAATAACTCGACTCTGGATTTGAACCGTTCCAGGACTTGATGCGCAGCTCCCGAATCGGCTTGGCTCTGACCTTCGAACATCCATCCCTTGACGCGCTCCTCCGCTTCAATAGGCGGCAAGTACGTGAGAGACAAGAAATATTCACTCTCGTAGTGCGCTCCTTCGTCCATGAACTGCTGGCGGCGTTCGTCGTCGATAACCCGCGTCACCGTTTGCGGAAAATGCCCTTGCTCCGGATACCCTGGAGCTCGTGTACGAATCAGATCCGCATTCAGCATCCATCCGCTGCCCAGCCGGAGAATTGAATTGAGCCGCATGGTGAGTGCACTCATCTCAGAGTGCGTTGCCGAATGCATGTCCGGCCCCCGATAAGACCACCCGGCGAGTAGCGAACCATCCTGCTGCAGCAGTATGCCATCTTCAATCAACGCGAACGGCAGCAACAAATCCGCCAACCCGCGGGCCCGTGCGCGATGTTCAGTAATCTGCATCCGCGTTTACCTCCAACTCCGGGGTGTTTCGGTGGTCCTTCCGTGCAAGCCGCTCTTTGCAGCATAAAAGCCGGTATACCGGATGTGGCGCAGGTATACCGGCCGAAGCAGTGGGTCGGCCTTGCCCATCCGCTGCAAGGCCGCTACAGAAACGATCCAAAGCACAACCGCAAGGCCAATCCCCCACCAGGACGCGAGACTGAAGGCCAGTCCACCGGCAATCATGATCATCACCAGCACCAGTTCCCGGTCGCCGCCGAGCAACTGATTCTGACGGTTCGCGGATTGATGAATGATCATCTCCCGAGGCTTGTCGGTCGTGTCCATGGTTAGATCACCGCCGCAGTGACACCGAAGGCGCTGGAAAGCATGGGAGCAGCGAAAACGAGAACGGAAACAACCAAGCCGATCATGCAAGCCCTCCGTCCGAATTCGGTCAACTCACCGCCCCAAAGCATGGCGCCACCGGCGATCGCGATGCCGATTAGCCCGATAGCGTACGCAACCGGCCCGGTGAGCGAAGTTGCGATAGCCGTCATCGGCCGTTCCCATGGAAGAGTACCCGCCGCCGCCGCGTTCGCCCGTATGGCGAAGGCATAAGCCAGCGCTAACATCGAAGCCGCGCGTGTGTGCACCCCGCGACCCCAAGACAATCTGCCGTTCGTTCTATTCACCATCCAATCTCCCTTGTTTATTTGCCTAAACGTACTCGACTTGATATCGGCCATCCCGATATCCGGTTACGAGCGCCACTTCCCTGACCTTTCGCCCGGCTAGAAGGTCGGGCTCCTGGTCAACGAAAACCACCAAATCCACCGCCTCGGCAATCAAAGCCTGCTGGGGCGCGTTCGTCGCCTCGGCAACCAAGCTCTCCAGGCGAATCAATCCGCTCAGGGCATCGTTCGCATGAACGGTCGCAGCACCGCCGGGATGCCCCGTGTTCCAGGCTTTCAGCATCGTGTGTGCCTCGGCTCCCCGCACCTCGCCGACAACGATCCTGGTCGGCTTTAGGCGCATGCAGGCTCTTAAGCAATCGAGCATGGAAACATCGCCAACTGCCAGCAGATCCACGTAATTGCGAACCGCGCACTGGAGCTCTGTCGTGTCCTCTATGCAAACCACCCGGTCAAAGGGAGCAACTTCAGCCATTACGTCCAGAACGGCATTAACGAAAGTTGTTTTTCCCGAACCGGTCGAGCCAACCGTAAGAATGTTCTTTTTTGCAGCGACAGCGGCGCGGATGATCTGCGCGTGGCTCATACCGGCAACCTCCTCGGCGAAGTTGTCCTTCTTCCGAAGCCGGTTTAGCGGATCGGCTCTGTTGGTGAGAATTCCAGATTCTTCGTAATCCGTTAGCGAGAAGATCTTCTTAGGGCGAAGCCGGATCGCGAACACAGGCCTGCGCACGATGGGCGAAACAATACCTTCGAACCGGCTTCCGTCCAGGGGAAGCTCCGTTTCCAGGATGGGCCGTTCGTGATTCATCACGGTTCCCTTCCATGCCGCAATCGTGTTCAGGGCACTTGCCGCCTGTGTCGGCGACATTGAGCCAACATGCTGAAAGCCTCTGCCCATCTGCTTGACCCACAACGTCGAATCGGGATTCAGTACGACGTCTTCGGTGGCTTCCTCGGCCAACAAATTGAGCACTGTTTCGCCAAGTTCCCGCTTCAACTTCGCTTCAAGTCGCGAATGTTGCTCATCCTGGCCGATACTGGAAATCCCTCTTGTGCAGCTCTCGGTCTCTGTGCTATTCCTTGGCATTTACGGGGGTACTTCTCTCTACTCTGCAAGGCACGGGACAGGAAGGCCGTGACAATGTTTTTCAGAGATTGGGAGATTTATTGAAAAATGGCGGTGATTACAGTTCCATTCGATTACTCGGAGCTGACCCATCCAAAGGTCATCCCGATCTGTATCGCAGACACGGATGAACACGGCAATCGGGTGCATCGGGAGTGGGTCGACCACGGCGTTGTGCCAGTCGTTGACCGGCTGCTCAACATTGCGGAGCGACTCCTTCATGACAAGTTTCGGGCGTCCGAAATTACTGAGTATGCCGTGCACTCGTTATCCCGCTTGCATGGCAGCGCTGTTGGAGAACGGCCTTCTCTCAGAGTGCTAAGCAGCGCCAAATGGCACGCTCTCGACTTGCGGCATGGCGGCCGGCACGCCAGGCGTACGATCGAGGTGGAACTGTTCCAGGAAACTCTGGACGCTTTGGAAGACCAGTACGATTTCGCGGCGCATCTGGAAGCCTGCCAAACCTTGGACGTTCTGGTCGAACAACTGGACCTTCTCGGGCTGGAGCGCGTGAAAGAGCTCGTACCCGTCATGCTGCGTAATCCGGAAGGAAAAGAGCTGACGGCCCGTTTCGGTCAAAGGCGAAATACGATCACCACGCGTTTTTACCGGGGAATGCGAAAAGCGGCACTCGCCGCGGGTCTTCTTGAAGAGTGAAGCAGAGTTTTGGGGTTCAAAGCCTACCTCCGGATGCCATAATGTCATGGACCGATGGCATCTGAAGAGTCACCCGAGGCAAAGTTCGACAGGCTTAAGAAGCTTCTTCAGGATTCAATCCTAAGAGATTATCTCAATCCGGAACGGAAGGGGTGTCCCGGTGACGCGATTCTGAAAAGGCTTGCCGAG
>JBBQMJ010000413.1:0-3232 GCA_038328815.1 Fimbriimonadales bacterium
GCGTTCAGGGCCGGTATGAGCTTCCTGACCATCGCCCGGGCCTCGTCAGCCGTCATTCCAGGAACCTGGTCCTGAAGAGCTGGGACCAGCACAGTAAACATGGCGCCACCCAGCTTGTGCTGCATCAGGTCTTGGTTCATAAGGAAGGTAGTGAATAGCGGATCGGACGGACCAAAGAGGACGTGAACTGTTTCCTTCATGACCCGCCGCGTTACGCCGTCGATGGTCTCCGTTGTTTGGAACCGTTGGGGCAGCGCAGGTTTTACGATCGCGCGAAAGTCGGTCGGCGTTTCGAAGGAGTCCTTCGAGCGCTCGCCCACCCAATGGAGGGTCTCCGTGTATTCCAAGTGGCCGTCGCGCAGCTTCTTCACGGAGACCGTACTTGAGAGTTGCGGCTTCTTCTTGCCATCAAGAACCACGATGTCGCTGAGCGGATTCCCCCCAGCTGGCACCGTCCGGGTAACCGTCGCGACGACTTCTTCCTTGTCGGTCTTGTTTTCAACGGTAACGCCTGGAGATGCGGTCGGGATTGAGAACACATCTTGCGGCTTGCTTGGCGCTCCTGGCATGCCACCTGTCGCATCGTTCTTCATCACGGAGTACTTCACGGTGCGCGTGAACCCGCCGTCGGCGGTTAGCTTCGTATTCACGCTAATCCTGGCGCATCCGCTCAAGGAAATAAGAACGGCGATCAAGGCGAAGCAATTGCGATGCAACATGAGCCGCACTTTACCTGCCCTTCTGCCCTACGCTAATCCCGGCGTTCGAGCTTGAGCAGAACTTCCTCGATCTCCTCGCCTCTCGCATTCGCGTAACCGCGTTCGTATGCGTAAATTTGGAATCCGCACTTCTCGAGAACCCTAATCGAGCCCATGTTGTCAGCGGCCGCCGCGGCATAAAGCGGCCTCACCCTGATCTCACCGATGAAAGTAGAAAGCGCCGCGGTGGCGACCCCGCGGCCCCAAAATTCTTTGCCAATCCAATGCCGACTGAGGGTTTACCAAAGTGTGGGAAACTCACGATATTCCCGGCGACTAATCCTTCCACGACAATAGTTTTCATCGTGATCGTCGGGTCGCTTAGCACCCGGGCCCAATGCGCGTCAAACACTTCTCTGTCGGATGGCTCTCGCGAAGTGAAAGCCGCCATGTGCGTGGCATCAGGATCCTTTTGATGCTCGAAGAAGGTCGGCAAATCTTCTGAGGTCACGTATCGAAGGCGCACTTTGGCAGTCGTCAATTCAGTCATGGTTTTCCTTTCTATGACCGCTGCTGGGAGCTAATTGCTTCCGGCTTGTAGTACTTATCGTAAAATTTCAGATCAAGCCTACTGGATTGAAAGCCGATTAACGTCCTCATTGGCGGAGAATACGCGGGGAAGCGCCCGTACCGCTGATGGACGTAGTCGCAGTAGGACTTCGTGGCTTCAATCTGCTCCGTCGTGAATTCCTCTACCCCTTCTTGAATACCAAGCCAGTTAAGCCAGGCGCTTTTGGATGCCCGCCCCCTGAACATACCGTCCGGCCCGAACTTCGCGTCGACGGCAGCCTGCACAGCCTCGCGCATCGAAGGGTAATAGGGTGGACAGAAAGGCTTCATCAACACCTCGCCGTCCTTTTCTAGTCCCTGCACTAAGGGCACATCGGCCACCTTGCCGAGAGCTTTGGCCGCGGTAGCAAGCAGCGGATTCATGCCCAGATACTTACTGGAAGGCATCTTGGTCATCCGGAAGCCAGCCGCTTCCAGCCACCCATATGGATGGGCCGCCCAGTTTGGAAAGCCTCCGAGTCCAAGGGATTGGGCCATAAGGGCTAGGTTCTGGAGCATCATTCCCTGCTCAATCGTCACCGCCTCGGCCACTAGCCCTTCGAGCGATTCAATTGTAAACACACGCCCGCTAGTAGGGCTGTCGTCCAGATGTCCACCCTTGCGCTTCGTAAATCGCCCCAGGCCGGCAGGTCTAAAACCTGCCCGCTCATCGATAATGAAAGCACCAACGTTCGGGCCGAAAACCTCCAGAATGCCGTTGATCAACAGCTGCGTGTATTCGCTGACAGGCACGAAGTAAGTCCCATTCTTATCGTAAAGCGACCACTGATTGACGTCAAGATTGTAAAGTGGCTCTTTAGAAGGCGCAACTCTCCCGTCCTTAATCTTCACACGCATTCGCCGGTACAGCTCAACGAACTCCCCTTGACGCGCCATTTCAACCAAACCAGGGATATCGTCTGCCGGAATATCCTGAGGTCGCCTAATGAAATAGGTTGCCTGGTCGTTGGTGACCATCATAGCAACGGTGTGCATTGCGTCGCCGCTCGGGATCGTGCGGCCAACGGTGCTAACCATGATATTGCCGCCGCCGCGGGGGCCATACTCCAGGTCTCCCAGCGCATAACCTGTGATTCCGCACGCGGCAAACACCATCAGTGCCTCTTCCTCTTCGGTAAGCGGCTCGCCCTGCTGTTTGCTTGTAAAGGCCATCGGCCCTTTCATCTGCATGCCTTTACCAAAACGCCTTGATCGGCGGTCAAGCAAGGCTTGAAGGAAAGGATAGGTCTGAAGTTTATCGAGCGCGTCTTTGCGCTCCGGTGCTGCTTTCATGTCTCCATTATAAGGAATTGGCGCTAGCTATAATGGTTGCAATTCATGCATGGATTCACGTTCGAGTTGGCAAGATTGGAGCATGCGAAGGCGATTGAGAGCATGCGTAATGCGGCCAGCGCCGATCTTACTGCCAAGTTGGGTCCGGGACACTGGGGTGGGCTCGCACGCATCCAGTCCATTCGAGAGCGCATCCGAGCAGCCGATCCTGGAGCACTACGTCGGATGACACTCTTCGTGGCAACTCACAACGGCGGAGCGTTAGGCTCCATCGCCGTTTCAACCTGGCCTCCCGGTTTTTGGAAGAGGCAATATTGGCGAGATCCGAAAGCCACTGGCCTTGGCGTCTTTGGCCTGACCGTATTCCCAGAGCACCAGGGGAAGGGCCTTGGTAAGCTCCTTATGGAAGGCGCTGAGCAAGAAGCGCGTAGCCATGGAATTCCGTACGTCCGTCTGGACGCGTATTCGGTAAACCCCTTTTCAAATGGGTTCTATCAGGCAATTGGCTATGAGGAGTGCGGAGACATCGAGGTCCACGGCTGCGCCCTCGTGCAGTACGAGAAGGGTGTTCTTTAGGGACGGCCCCAACGCAATACTCGTGTAGTCGCAGGATGGCTTGTGCCTGCGTCCGG
>JBBQMJ010000414.1:0-3229 GCA_038328815.1 Fimbriimonadales bacterium
CCGCTCTCGTAGCGCCAGGGGAATGAATAGCGCAGGCTTCGTGACCGATGCGGAACACGGCACTGCTCATGGACTGATTGTCTATGAACAAATTCGTCTCGGCGTGGACGTCAACGGTGGCAAAATCGAGGTAATCCCTACGCCACGGAGTTTTTTCGTCGGTCACCGTACTCATCTCGAACCTTGGTGATGCCTTTGAAATCTACACGGTCACGCCCCCAAACGCCGCGTTACATAACTCCACGGCAATCAAACAAGTAGTGATAATTCTGACGGGTTACTCTCCTTTTTTTGACGTTAAACTGATGCAAGGTCCTAACCACTGTAAGAACGGCGCAGGCGGCAAGGTTCGGCGACACCCGGATGAGGCCCATTCACCTGGTTTGGGTAGAGCGTTACAGGCCGTTCAGCATGGCGGCAATCCATTCGATGCCGTCCCATATGTTGCCCAGGCGGATATTCTCGTTGAAGCTAGGCTGGTTCGAATCGTAATTCGCAATCGGAAGGGCGATCGTGGTGCCGCGCAAGATCCCCGTGATCTTATAAAGGGGCGGGCTACCGCCGCTGGTAGGGAGCCCGAACCCGGGCGTTCCGTTGAAGCTCTCGGCATTCAACCTCACCGACGAAATAGCCTTGCTTCCGGATGTGATCGATTCCTTTCACCAGCCGCATGTCGATGGTGGCATTGGCTTTGGACGGAATCACGTTGCTGGCCTGGGCCCCAGTGCGCGCATTGCCCAGACCGCGAATATTCAGCGATGGCGAGTTCAACAAATCAACCAGGCTCTTACCTCCTCCTTCGGCGCGGCCCAGCCAAAGCTCGTGCTTCAGTTGCTGATCGTAAGCGGGGGCCTCCGCGACGGCGCGTTTCTCGGTCTCGCTCAGCGGCTCAATCTCATCGTAGAAGTGATCCACCAGAACGCGGTTGTCTTCTTTTTTCATGGACGTAAGCAGTTTCACCAGCATCAGGGCGGGATTCGGGGCCCAGTTCCCATAATGCCCACTGTGCAGTTCACGCCTGGGACCGTACACCGTGATGTCGAGCGTCTCTACGCCGCGCGCGCCAAATACGATCTGTTGCTTCCCGCTTTGATGCACCGGCCGTCGCACATCAGCCAGACATCGCTCTTCCATAAATCTTGATTGGCGGCGATGATTTTGTCCAGATTCTTGGACGACGCTTCTTCTTCCCCTTCGAATACAAACTTCAAATTCCAATGGAACGGCAGGTTGGCAGCTTTGAAAAGCGTCCAGGGCCGTAACGATGGCGATGATGCGGGCCTTGTCGTCCGTGGCAGAGCGCGCGTAGATGCGCCACTCGGGATCGAAGGCTGGGCCTCCCAGGGCCGGCAGTTTTATCTCTTTGCCATCTTTTTCGAGGGAACGATCCCGCGGCGTGGGTAGCCTGGCTCCCGGCTTCAGAATCTCGCCGTACACCACGGACGGCGCGCCGGGCACTTCCAATAAGCGGGTCTTCACTCCGCGCTTTTCCATTAACTGATGGATGGCTTGCGCGTTGGTCCGGATGTTGGCGGTGTCGGAAGCGATATTCAGTATGGAGAGCAGGCTGAAGAATTCGGTAACGATCGTCCGCTTATGCTCTTGCCGCCAGTTGCGCGCCGCCTTGGTGGCCGGATTACCCTGCACAAAGCAGCTGTATTGACCCCATTTGCAGCGGTTGTCCCATCAGCGGGCTTAGCACCATCTGTGTCCGCCGCCGGAGTACCTGCCGCCGGGCGGTTGCGGCATTGGTTCGCGAGTTTATGCCCATTTGGAACTCCTTCCGTGAAACCGTCAGGCCAGGTTTTATTTTCAGAATTGCGACGTGGCGGCCTTGGGGAGGTGAACGAATCACCCATGTCCGTGGCCGCGTCCTCGGCGTGGCGCGGCGATCGCAGGAGCAGCGGCGGTCGCAGGAACAGCGGCGGTCAAGGCCGTTACGGCACCACCGATCGCAGCGACAATACTGGCTGGGTTGCCGGTCGCAATGGCAGTCCCAAGTTGCAACAAAACGCCTACGACGTGAATAGCTTTGTTGATGTCCGCTAGAACCGCTAAATCGTGATTGAGTAGGTTGGTGACCTCACCGAGCCCATCCAAAGCATCTTGGACGTTGTCGAGAACTAAATTAACGCCCATATTAAGAAAATCATTCGACGAAGTTCTCAGAGATCCTTCGATATTGAGAAGACTGGCTCTTTGCAGGTCAGTGAGAGCGTCGAAGTGCGCAAACCGGTAGTCCTCCACGGTATTGGCGAAGCCTGAAAAGGCTTGAGCAATTTGGAGAGCTTGATTTTGAGTTAAATTTGGCATTCGGATATCTCCTAAGTTTTACTTCGTCGTGGTGGCCGCTGCCGGTTTGAAGGCAGTCTCAATGGCAGAGACCTGTTTTTCGATGCTTATGGCAGTCTGGAACAGTTGTTGAATTACGCCCTTGTCCCGCAGCTTATTACGATTCATATACAGAGTCGTGTGGCCCTCAGCGATGCTAGTGAATATCTTTACAAAAGCGGCAACAGCGTTTTGCATATTCTGAATCTGAACCTTATCCTCGAGGAACTGTTTAGTAACAAGCGTCGGGCTCGTATGCTGCGTGGACCCTTGCAAGCTGAACACTGCAACGCCACGATACATGCTCTTGAGCGAGTCAACATCATTTGAGAGGTAATCATTCAGGAAAGGTGGCAACTGATCCTTTAACATGCCAGACAACTCTTGAACCCATGGTTGTGCTCTTTCTATAGCCTTAGCTGCTTGTTTTTGACGATAGCCTTTGTCCACCAAATCGGCGATCAGACTGGCCAGTCCGGAGACGGCTGTTTGTTGCGATGAAGTTAGGTCAGGAATATTTCCCGCAAGCGTTTTGATGTTCGCATCATACGTCGGAGCAGTCCCACCGGCCAGCTTATCGAGAGTGCTAATGTACGTAGCGAGAACTGTGTACGTTTTCTGAAGTCGTTGCGATGTGGCATCCGCCATTTTACAGTCAATCTTTGTCTGATCGAAAGCGAAGTCGGGATTGAACTCCGTGACCGCCGCCAATTGTAGATTCTGTCCATTGGCGATGCAGACGCTATAAGGAATCGTAGCAACGGCGGGGAAGAGGCTAGCCGCCTGCGCTGAAGCCTTAGCGAAGTCGTCAACTGCAGAAGGGCTTATGCACCCCGTGAAAATTAGACAGCATCCGATGGGCAATGCCAATAGGACAAGTCGTTTCATATGGAAGGCT
>JBBQMJ010000415.1:0-3190 GCA_038328815.1 Fimbriimonadales bacterium
ACGACAAAACGCATACGTTCTTCCATCACTGAACACTCCTTCCAAGGCACATCACCCTCCCAGAGGTCCGCGCCTCGGACCCGGAGAATGTGTAACCTATGTGTCCGGAACGTTGTGTAACCTATGTGTCAGAACGCACAAGGGATAGATAGGCGGCGGGCCGCTTAATTCTTCCCGCTTCCCGTGAGCTTCTACCTAATCCTTAGCGGGCTTGCCGCAAAAAGTTGGTGAGCGATTGATACCCCCAAGGGGTATAGTATTTAGGAATGATTCGAAGCCAGCGCATTAACCTCGATAAGTTTGGAGCTTGTGCTAGCGCGATTTGCGCGGTTCATTGCTTCCTGACCGGCATTGCCTTAGCGTTGTTTTCAGTTGCGGGTCTTGGATTTTTGGGCAGTCTGTGGGCCGACATTGCATTCTTGTCAGTCGCAGTGTCCGTAGGATCGCTTGCGGTTTGGCATGGGATCAGGGCGCACCATTCCTATTTGCCGGCAAGCGTTTTCGTGTTAGGCCTCCTGTTCATTGTTCTGGGCCACTTCGTCTTTCGGCACGCGCACCAAGCCGGCGAAATCGAGAACCCGGTGACGCACGCTGCGTCGGTTGCCTTCTCAGTACTCGGTGGGCTCAGCCTTGTCACTTTTCATGTGTTGAACATGAAGTTGCAAAGGGACGGCGGTTGTGGTTGCAGCGTTTGTATTCAGCATGCCCACTCCGACGAAGCCGCAACAAAAAAGAGCGCCTAGAGGCGCCCTTCCTGAATTCTCCAATCGATGCCCTAAGCAAGCGCCATCGGCATGATTACGCAGAAGTAACCATTTTCGTCATCCGCAGGGCGGAAAATAGCGGGTTTTGAACTCTCTGTCATCTCAATCTTAACGCCAGGGCCCGCCATTGCGCCAAGGGCGTCGAGTACGTACTTGCCGTTGAAAGCAATATCGACGTCCCCGTTCTTGGGGAGCATCAGGCACTCTTCTTTGGCCTCGCCTTTCTCTTCGCTTCGGGCTGAGATCAATATCTGATCCCCAGAACCGCTGAACCGGACCCTGTTGGCGTTGTCGCGAGCCAGAATGTTAGCGCGCTTAACCTTTTCGTTAAGCTGATCCACTTCTACGCTCCAAAATCGCGTTGACTCGCTAGGCACAACGCGCTCCCAATTGGGATAAGCCCCGGCAAGGAGTTGCGAGACGACGCGAGCGCCCCCGGCTTCTACACCCAAGCGGCCAGCGCCAAAGCGGATAGAAACCTTGTCGTCTTCTGCCAAGGGAAGACTCTTAATGGCCTTCAGCGCCTTTTCAGGCACGACTGCCGTAATAGTGGACCCAATGCCTGTCTTATCAATATGCTTCACCGCCAGGCGATGAGTATCCGTCGCGACGAGGGTCAGGGTCGTCCCGTCGTAGCTGAACAGGACGCCTGTAAGAACCTGGCGATGGTTGTCGCTCGACACAGCGTAGATCACCGAATCCACGGCAGCTCGTAGTTCAGCCATGGTCAAAGTTAGCTCCGCCTCTCCGCCATATTCTGGCGGCTCGGGGAAATCGGCGGCGTCAAGGCTGAGCATTCGGTATTCAGAGGCGCCCTGTTGCAGCATCACCCCTTGACCATCGAGCGTTCGAAGTTGGATGTCTCCGTCCGGCATGGAACTGACGAGTTCGGTGAGTAACTTGGCCTGAATGCAAATCGCTCCAGGTTCGCTGACCATGCAGGCCACATTCCTTTCGACCCACATCTCGCCATCGCACCCAAGGACGCGTATGCCCCCATTGGATGCTTCTATCTTTAGGTTCTGAAGGATGTTCTGCGACGTTCGCGTGCTCGATGCGGCAGCAGCCATGCTCACCGCTTCGAAAAACTCCTTACGAGGACAATCAATCTTCAAGTCGTATATCTCCTGGTCTAGCCCTGCATGGGCAAGTAGTATTGAAGGTGTGCCGGCGGTTGTGCCTTGGGTTGAATATCTGCGCCGCGCGCGTACAGACGCATAAGTATGCGCTGATAAGACTCTTCAGTGAAATCCGCGCCCGGTGTGGACTGGATCACGTCAACGGTTTCTCGGAGCGAGCGCATATCGAGGGCGAGGTCGCCATCGTGAGTCGCCGCGTCCTCGAGCTCCTGCTCAAGCTCAAAAGGCAGTTCTCTGCCTGCATAAAGGTCAACTAGTTTGTTGTATAGCTCATTTTTCATCGGTTCCTCTCCATGGTTCCACCTAGCTTGTCGCGGAGTGCTCTACGTCCTCTGTAAAGCCTTGATTTCAGCGCCGGAACGCTGATTTTTAGTACCTCCGCAGCTTCTCTTGCCGCCATCTCTTCCAAATCACATAAGACGAGCGGCTCCCTGTACTCGACCGGAAGGTCTGCGAGCGCCTGTTGCACTGTAATCCTAAGTGCCGTGCGATCCTCGCCTCCCGAGTATTGTGCGTCAGGCGGCAACTCCATAAGCTTGTGCTGCCGCAGTTTGTCGATGCATAGGTTTCGAGTGATTCGAAACAGCCAAGTCCTGAACGCTCCGTCTGCTCTAAGTTCGCCTGACCTTCGTAAGACGCGAAGAAAGGTCTCCGCGGTTGCATCCTCTGCGTCTGTGCGATTTCCAAGCATTCGGTAGGCGTACCGAAAGATGCGTTCTCCATACAATTCATAGAGGCCACCCAACGCCTGGGGATCGCCCTTAGCAAGGGCGGTGAGCCAGCGTTTTTCGGCCAACGAATCTTCAAGCGCATCATTAGGCATAGCAGAGACGGGCGCGCCATCTCAAACGATGCGCGGTAGGTCAGTTTAACACTTAGCAGGTCGTATTGCTTGCCTTCACTGCCAATCATTTGCGCTTTTATTTCCTATTTCTCATCTGGCAACAAATTGATATTTTCGGAACAGTTTTGCGGCGACCTGAGCGACGTTCTATTTTGAGCGTGTTTTGGCGCATTGAGTCGCGAAATGAGTTGATTTCGTGGCTGCAACTGGATCGTCAAGCTAGGCGGTCGTGGACTGATGGTAAGCGTAGTTGGCTTCCGGCGGCTTCACGAACGAGTTAGTTGACCAATCCAATCGCGTGCATGTCAGGTCTCGTAAAAGAAAAGAGGCCAGTTGAAAGCTGGCCTCTTCTAAGGTTCTTACCTACACCGTTCAAGTGCAGGAGTCTGTTGCAGAAAATTAGTCGTTGCCGACCATGGCGCGGCCACCCTTCGTGTCAGCCT
>JBBQMJ010000416.1:0-3178 GCA_038328815.1 Fimbriimonadales bacterium
AATCGCGAGCTTTCGGTACATGGAGGGCCTGCGGATATCGAGGTAGCGATGCTTGACGCGAAGCTCCTCATTGACGGTAGCCATCGTGTCTTCGTCGCTAATCGGGAAGGGAAGTGGCTTGGATTCGCCTAAGACCTGGACAGCTTCAACGATGACTTCAATGTCGCCGGTGCCGAGCTTAGGGTTCTTGACATTGGCGTCGCGCTCCTTCACCGTTCCGGTGACGCTAAGGCAAGTTTCGCTCCGAATTTCAGGAATCGGCTTGGTGGGATCGAGTGTTAATTGAACAAGTCCGGTGCGGTCGCGCATGTCGATAAAGAGCACACCGCCAAGGTCGCGGATGCGGTGCGCCCATCCGTTCAAGGTGACTTTGTTCCCGACATTGGCAAGCCGAAGCTCGCCACAATTAACTGTTCGCTGTTCGAAGGCCATGGAAGGGGATCAGGATACCCGCCGAAGGATTCGCGGTCGAAGTTCCTTTTGACCTAGTCCAGGTGTCGCTAGCGAACTTTGCGACTAAGTCCACCCAAGTTAAGGACGAAACCGTGTTCGTCCCTCCCATGCACGCGAAACCTCGTATCCGCATGTCCAGTCCCCTATGCTTTGTCTATTTGACGCCGAAAAGGTAAAACATGGAAGTGAAAGGTGCAGGCTCATTTATCCTGGGTGTTATCGTTGGCTCCCTTGCCATCGGCATCTATCGGCGCATGGAAGAAAGGCTGGACGAAGAGAACGATATGGAGCTTGCCGAGCGCATGCGACGCTACATGGGCGAGCTTGAAGCGCGGACTGCGAAAATTGCACCCACTCCCAAGGCTGCGCCCAAGAACAAAGCACCAAAGCCCGGTTAGCGTGAGGCGTGTAGCCGTAGGACGATTTCTACCTGCGTCCGGCTTGGCGAAACTTCCGTTCTGAGGCGCCCTGAGGAAAATGCCAAAGCAAGCGGTTGTCATCGGAGCAGGTGTTGGCGGCCTAAGCGCGGCAATCTACCTTCGCCTCCAAGGGCATGACGTCTTGGTCCTAGAAGCAGGCGAGGTAGCTGGCGGAAAAGCGGCTAGCATCCAGGTCGACGAGTTCCGGCTGGATCCCGGACCCTCCATCATCATCCTTCCCCGAATCTACGAACGGCTTTTCGCCGACGCTGGCCGCAAGATGTCGGACTATCTGGTCCTTGACCGCCTGGATCCAATCTCGCGGGTTTACTTTGGTGGGGACGCAATTGACCTCCCTGCGGATAGGCGGGCATGTCAAGAATGAGTGAAGCAGCGCGCCCCTGAGGACGCGCCAGCCTATGAAAACCTGATGGCGAAGCTGGACAAGGTGTCGCCCCACATCGATAAGTCCGTATTCGCTCATCCTTACAACGAGCCCCGGCAGATGGCCGACTGGCACCTCATCGCCACGGCGCTGCAGCTTAACGTTCGATTACCGTACAAGTCGTTAGTCGACCGAATGTTTCGAAGCGACTTCTTACGCTCATTCTTCTACGGCTTCCCATCTTACGGAGGCCAGACCTACGATTCCAAAGCCCCCGGCGCGCTTATGATCCCATATCTGATGATCCAGGAAGGCGTGTTTTATCCGCGCGGCGGTGTCGGCGCAATTCCTAATGCCTTCGAGCGATTGGCTAAGGAGTTAGGAGTTGAATTTAGGTTCGGGCAGCGAGTGAATTCGTTGAGATCTACGCCTGGGCGGATCGTTGCCGCTGAGACCGAAATGGGTTCGGTCGAGGCCGAGGTGTTTGTCAGCAATGTCGATTGTCTTACGACTCGCGAGTGGCTGGGAGACAAGCCTTTGCTAACACCCAGCTTCAGCTACTTCACGGTCCATTGGGGATTTCGGCATAGGGTTAAAGGGCTGTCTCACCACTGCCTCGTTGTCCCGCAGGATTGGCAGGTGGGCTTCGAGCAGCTTTACAGGTCCCGTCAATTTCCAGATTCGCCCATCGTCTATCTCAACGAAAGCGCTGGCACCGATCCTACTTGCGCTCCTGCCGGTGGCACCAACCTTTTCGCCGTTGTCACGAGTCCCGCAATGGAAGCTCACATCGATTGGGATAGGGAGCAGGCGGCCTACAGAGATCGCATAGTCAAGACTGTGACTGATGCCGGTATCAAGCTTGATCCATCGCGGGCTGACTTCGAGCAAATTCAGACTCCGCAGTACTTTCAAGAGCAGCACGGCAACTACCGAGGATCGCTCTACGGGCCCGATGAGAAGCACAGATTGTTTGGCGGAATGTTTCCCATTCGGAATTGTGACAAGGAGTACTCGAACCTCTTCTACTGCGGCGGTTCAGTCCAACCTGGCGCGGGGCTGCCGATGGTCACGCTAAGCGGCCGCTTTGCGGCCGAGATGGCTGGGAGAATTCGGTAGGGTTGACGTCCCAGCGTCTGTCTGGCATTCTAGAATCCTAAGTTCTCGAACGATGGCACAACGAGGCTGTTTCATTGGGGTGCTCCGTGGCTATAGGAAGTCGTCATCCCGAGTTGACTCGAGGGACCGTGATCCGCAAGCGCGGCGTTCTTACCAGAGCGCGGCGTGACCAAAACCGGTCCCTCCACTACGCTTTTTATTGCTACGGTCGGGATGACGATCCGGGGATGGTCGGCACATGGAAACAGCCTCAAACCATCCGTTGACTACGGGTACGGCTTAGAGAATCTGCTTGCCCAGCACTTTGCCGTCGTTGTCCAAGTCATAAACCAGCGGCACACCTGTGTCCAGATTCAGCTCAAGAACTTCTTCCTTCGACAAATTATCGAGCTTCATCACGATTGACCGGTTCGAGTTCCCGTGGGCAACGACCAGCGTGTTCTTCCCCTGCCGAATATCCCCCATGATGCATCGCTCAAAGAAGGGAAGCGTGCGCTCAGCTGTGTTCTTCAGAGCCTCCCCGTTGGGTGGTGGGACGTCGTAGCTGCGACGCCAAATCTTTACCTGCTCATCGCCAAACTGTGCCCTTGTCTCATCCTTATTCAGGCCCTGCAGATCGCCATAGTGCCTCTCGTTTAGAGCTTGATCTCGAATGGTCGGGATGTTTAGCGCGGCGGTTTCAAGGATGATTTGCAATGTGCGCTGGGCACGCGTCAGCGCGCTTGTATAGGCCACGTTGAGGTCCATTCCCTTGAGCTTGAGACCGGCGTTTCGGGCCTCTTCTTCGCCTTGAGGAGTGAGC
>JBBQMJ010000417.1:0-3158 GCA_038328815.1 Fimbriimonadales bacterium
ATTTTAGGGATGAGCATGGAAGATCCCAACGTGCGCCGCTTGTTGTACCGCCTAAGCCGGTCGGGATTGGATCCGATTGCCGATCTTTACGTCATCTTGAAATATGAGCGCGAAGAAGATCGAATTATTAATTCGTACGTGGCCCAACGTTGGGAGCAGCGCAAAGTCAGTCTTATTTCGATTAATGACTATGACGATTTGCCTTCTCTCCTGCGACGTATCCACTGGGGCATGCCCGGCTACGACACGGCGCCGGAGTGTTGGCTCCAGGCCTCCATACGTTGGGTCCAGGAGCAGCTCAACAACGATCAGTTCACCGACGATTGGCAATCGGCTGCCCATAATATCCTGGTGTCCTTCAGCACTGAGGTGAAGAAGATCCTGAGTCTCCCTGAAGACGAGATCATTTCGAGTGCTCTATTTGTCCCCATGCAGCTCGGTCCTTCTGTCTTCATCCTCGCTCCGCTTGCATCCACGCGCGCTAAACAGACCGGAGCTGAAGCCAATGCGTACTTGAACAAGAAGAACGTACCATTGCGGGGCCCGGATGAATTAGGGGCGATTAGCGCGGCCTTTCTGCTCGGCAAATCACGCGCTGCGCGAGGGGCGGACACGGTACAGAGCGATTTCCCAACGGCTCACGGAGACGCCGACGACGACTACTTTCGCAATCGACGATCTTTGCTGGCCGTGCCCGTGCTGGACTCATCCGATTGGCTCCCCATCGCTGTAATGGTGATCGCATCCAACAACGAAAATCGGGAATGGAATGAATTTCTGCAGGAGAAGCCAGAGCGACAACGCTGGTTCTTCAGCTTTCTGAGAAAGACCGCGAGTCTGCTGATTCGCAGGGAAGGTGGTTCGTCGCAAGCAGGAGACCATGAAATCCGATAACGCATCGCAGGAGTACGGCCTGAAAGAGTCAGCCACCGTTGGCACGCGCGTCAAGGAAGCGCCCGAACTTGGCGGACAGCCAGCGGAACTGCCAGAGTGGGAGGAAGTGAAGGACAACATCCTGCTGAAGGACTGCGATCGCGCCGTGCTCCATCGCCTCAGAATGAAGGGTCGTCTGAGGTAAGTCTGTGGAATACGCAAGGTTGGGTCTTCATCGAGTAACATAACCTCTACGGCAGCCTATGAACAGACGATCTTTTTTCATGACCACGGCCGCAGCCATGGGTTCCGCTATGGCCGCTACCAGCACCAAGAACCCCAGCGATACGGTTCGCGTAGCCAGTGTCGGCCTGCGCGGTCGAGGTAAGTCCCACCTGCAGGCCTTTACGTCGTTGCCCAACGTAGATCTGGTCGCACTGTGCGACGTGGATCAAAGCGTTTTGGACAAGGCGGTCCACGATGTGGAGACGAAACGGGGCAAGGCGCCGGCGGCGTATACGGATTTAAGAAAGCTGCTCGAAGACAAATCAATCGACGTCATCAGCATCGCGACGCCTAATCACCAACACACTCTGCAGACGATTTGGGCGTGCCAGGCGGGCAAGGATGTGTATGTGGAGAAGCCTTGTTCGCACAACATGTTCGAGTCGAAGCAGATTGTGGCAGCAGCACGCAAATACGACCGGTTTGTGCAGATGGGAAGTCAATCCCGATCGGCCGGCGCTTTGCAGGAAGCAGTTCAGAAGATGCGCGATGGCGTGATTGGCGACGTTTATATGGCTCGCGGGTTGTGTTACAAATGGCGCAACACGATCGGGCACGCGCCGGAGGAGCCGGTACCCGCGGGCGTGGATTACGATTTGTGGCTGGGCCCGGCTCCGAAGCACGCGTTCACCAAGAACAGGTTTCACTACAACTGGCACTGGTTTTGGGCTTACGGAAACGGCGACCTCGGTAATCAAGGCATTCACGAAGTGGACATCGCACGCTGGGGATTGGGGGTGCGGTATCCGACGAAGATCTCGGCGATGGGCGGCCATTTCATGTTCGATGACGACCAGGAAACGCCCAACACCATAACGTGCTCGTTTGAATTTGAGGGGAACGGCAACGCGAAGAAGAAGATGATGACTTTCGAGGTGCGTCATTGGATGACAAATCACGAAGCCGGCATCAACGAATTCGACAAGAGCGTGAAGAGCAATACCGTCGGGAATATTTTTTACGGGTCAAACGGCTATCTGGCGATGGATGGTTATGTGAAGTATGAGACGTGGATCGGCAAGGATGCGGAGCCGGGACCTTCAGCCAAGCAGGGCGGCGATCATTTTGGCAATTTCATCGATGCGGTGCGTAGCAGGAAGCAAAAGGATATGAACGCCGAAATCGAAGAGGGCGCCATTTCGAGCTCGCTGGTGCATTTAGCAAACATTTCCTACAAGCTCGGCCGCACGCTACACTTCGATGAGAAGACATATTCCTGCATTGGAGATAAGGAAGCAACGGAGATGTTTACCCGTCCTTATCGGGCTGGGTTCGTTGTGCCGAAGTTGGCGTAGAAAGAAGCCGCGCAAGCGGGCAAATAGCTGGCGTGACCTTGCAAGCCATGCCTGATTCGCATATAGTCACATGACAGCAGGAGTCTTTTGCCATGATGCATGTGACCTTTTGTAAGCGGCTATCGCTCGCCGTTCTCCTCGGGGCGTGGTTTTTTAGCCCATCCTCCGTGTTTGCTCAAGCGGACAAGGGAACAATTCTCGGGACCGTTCAAGACGGCACCGGTGCCGCAGTTCAAGACGCGGAAGTGAAGGCGATTGAAACCGGCACCAATATCGTCCACCTGACAAAAACCAATGACGCCGGAAACTTCACATTTCCTCTTCTCGATCCTGGCTCCTATACGGTGGAGACAGGCCGGGCGGGCTTCAAACGCGCGAGCCGCACAAATGTGAAGCTGGATGCGAACAGCACCGTTCGCGTGGATTTTGCCATGGAGGTCGGCAACGTGACGGAGAGCATTTCCGTTTCCGCATCTGCAGCGGTGCTGCAGACCGATCGCGCCGATCTCGGCACCATGATCGAAACGCAAACGATCGCCAACATGCCGCTCACATATAACAGGAACTACCAGGGACTGCTCGGCCTGGTACCCGGAGCGTCTCGTCCCTTCCGTCCGCACTCCTCGTTCTACAACTCGCAGGATAGCCTTTCGACCTACGTCAACGGACAATTCCGCCAAGCGAGCAGTTTCCTCATTGAGGGCG
>JBBQMJ010000418.1:0-3158 GCA_038328815.1 Fimbriimonadales bacterium
TCCATGGTCAGATCGTAGTTGTCGAGGCCCGTAGGATCAGTTCCCTTCGACTCAAGGTCGACAAAGACGTCAAAGAATGAGTCGATGGGGAAGTTCGACAACCCGCCGCCCGTGAACTCCATGTGTGCGGCGCCGTGTAGGTGGCTGTGCTGAATCGTCGGGGATTCTCGGATCATCGTTAGGTCGTTGCTGTCGTTTGACAGGCTCAAATGTCGCACCGAGCCGTCGCCAAAGGACATCTCCGTAAAGACATCGAAGAACGAGGAAGCAGGAGCGTAGGAATAGTCGCTGCTGATTGCGTCAGCGCTCGCGATCGCGGGTACGACGAAACAGGATGCTAGCAGCATCTTAGAAATGTGGTTGAGTTTCATGTGTAAGAAGTCCTCATTAACGGCGAAGCCGCGTTCTGAAGGGTATTGATCGCAGAGGGCCCAAATGTGACGAGAATGTTAATAACAACTTCTGGCTTGAGTGGCGCAGCGATTAGAACGGTTCCGAGTCGTCAATTTGGCTTGGAGCCTTAGTAGAATGGCGATATGCTTGCTTTGAGCCTTCTCGCCGTTGTCATGGCATCTACTGCAGTCCAGTCCTCATTTCTCGACCAAGTTAGCGGCGCTCTCAAGAGCGACCCTGCGAAAGCTGGACAGCTCGTTCGGGAGAAGTTCAAGCCGGATGACCTGCACAACGGGATTCCGCCTTATAAAGAAGGGACGACGGTGTTATTTGCAGTTGATCCAGGCCCCGGCACACACATAGCCGAAGTGGTCGGCGACAATCTCGCCAAGACTTCCTTGCAGCAGGCCGGTGGGCTTTTAGTGGCTGTCGTCAAGCTTCGTGAGGGCCAGGGTACGACGGTCAACTATGTGGTCGACGGGCATGCCGGAGCTAAATCGTACAATCTCGAAGTCTATAGCCCTAACTCGGTGGTCGATCAACCACCTGGTGGACGTAAGGGTGAGATGCGGGACATGGGCGAGTGGAGGAGCACGATCTTCCCTGGAACAACCCGAAAGTGGTACGTATACTTACCACCCAACTTCGACTCAAGCCGCGAGTACCCGGTGCTCATTGGGACAGATGCCCAGTGGGACAAAGAGTGGCAGGCCAACGGTTTAGAGAATTGCGCGCGTGACGGCCGGATTCCGCCGACTGTCGGGGTGTTCATTGAGCCAGGGCAGGATAAGCCGGGCACTTACACCTTTCGCGCCCACGAGTACGACCGCCTGACAGGCGACTATTCAAACTTCTTGTTGACGGAAATGCTTCCCCAGGTGGAGAAGATCGTCAAGCTCTCGAAGGACCCTTCGCAAAGGGCCTGCATCGGGGTGAGTTCCGGCGGGATTTGTGGCTTCACAACTTGCTGGGAGCATCCAGAGCTATTTAGCACTTTGATCAGTGCGGTAGGGAGTTTCGACGACATTGCCCACGGTGACTCGCTAAAGGAAGGCGGCCACAACTATCCGTTCATGATTCGCTTGTCCGACAAGAAGCCCATTCGTGTTTTTCTGCAGGACGGATCACATGACCTCGATAACCAGTTTGGCAACTGGTTTATCTCGAACCAGCAGATGGCAGCAGCCCTCAAGTTCAAAGGTTATGATCATGTGTGGGCCCCGGGTGAAGGATTCCATAGCTCCGACCATCTGCGAAGCATTTTCGATCAGGCGTTGGTCTGGTGGAACGGCAAGAAGTAAGAAGTGCCCAGAGTCAGAATAGAGGAGTAACCCATGATTAAAAGACTGCGGATTTTAGGTTTAAGCTTGGTCGTTGCGCTTTGCTCCTTGTCGTCTGCCGCGGATGACGCCGTCACCCTTAGGTTCGCTCCAAAGGCGGGTGATACGTTCATGTACAAGCTTGTTGCCAAGATGCAGTTCAAGACAGCGGCCATAACGATCACGACTGACCTCTTGAACAGGGTGACCCAGGCTGATAAGGACGGATACGCGGTCGAATCCAAGCAATCCAACCTTCAAATCACAGTTGGCGGATCGACGAGCAAGGCCCCTGGGGGAACTGACACGACGTCTTACAAAAGCAATGGCGAGGTCGTTGATGTTAAGGCGGACGGCCTTAACGCTGAGTACTGGCGCAGGTCAGAAATCACCAATTTCGTTTACCCATCGGTACCTGTGAAGGTCGGTGATCAATGGGTATCGTCGGTCAAGCCGGACGAAAAGAAGGGCTTGGTTGCCACAAGCGCTACTTACAAGGTCGAAGGAATTGAGGATCTGGCGGGCCGCCACACCGCGAAGATCAAGGTCTCATTTTCAGAGACTGAAGGGGCTGTCCCAGCCAAGAGCGAGAGCCTTGTCTGGATTGACATCGCCGACGGCTCCATGGTGAAGACCGAGGCGACATGGACCAACGTTCCAAGCTCCGGGACAACGGTGAACGGCACAATTACGATCGAGCGCTTTGCGGACCACTAGGTTGCCCTAGCCGCCAAACAGTCTAAACTGACGGCATGCCAAAGTCCACCAAATCCGTCACGCCTGACAATCGGGTCGAGCGGTGGAGCAAGCTTTGGGGCAAGGCTAAGCGGCTGGACGATGCGGCTACTGAAACTGCGTTCGAGGAGTTTCAGGATGCCTTTGTGCCGAGCCGCATGCACAAGCTGTTTCTCAAGACATTCGGAAATCCAAAGGGCCAATTCGACAACCGATTCTTTGGCGATGATTCCGTCTTTCAGAACTGGGATACTAAGCTGTCCTCCGTCATGCTGGCCGATGGGCATGCGGAGGTCACCGTCATTTACGGTTCGCCGGATGAGCTTGAAGGGCATTGGATGAGGGGCGAGGTTCGGCGGAGCTTGCGGGACATCGTGATTGACGATTGGCATGCTGCTTGCGCCATTGTGCGGGTTGAAGGCAAGACATTGTACGTATTCGTCGGCCCTAAGATGCGGGGCTGCATTGTTCGAACCGTGCAGGATGATTGCAAATCTTGAACTCTCGGGAGCCTCCCATAGCGTGCAGGGGCGCTAAAGCAAACCCGGTCTAAAGTAAAGCGTACCGATGAGGCTTCCTCGCGAAGTACGAAGGCGATTCGCCAATTGGCGACCGCGCCCAGCAAACAGTCGTTCTGCGATAGGTGAATCCTTAATTTAGGATTGACGTTTAATGTGAAATGCCAATCTTGGGCTGCGATATTACAAAGTA
>JBBQMJ010000419.1:0-3157 GCA_038328815.1 Fimbriimonadales bacterium
GATTATATCTGCTTCGGAGGTTCGACCACTGGAGCAACGCTCGGTTTAAATACGTATGGCGTATATGGCAGGGTCGCCATCGATGGAACCGAGATCCTAAAATGGAATTACATACATTTGCCAAGCTACCGTTCTAGAACGTAGTGCTCAAACGAAGGCTGGTGTTTGTCAAGCAGTAGCATTTTAAAGTCATCTCAGAATCGGATTGTAGAGTAATTTAGGTCGCCTTGCCCTACGATCTTGTTCGGCGGATGGGAGCACCGGTATCCGCCAGCAGGACGTGAACGGCGTCCAACTATGCGCGAAAGTTAGTGGCGGAGGGGCCCGCGGTTTAAGGCCTAAATCCATCTGCTGCTTAATCCGCAGCGAGCAGGCCCCACCGAAAGTTGTCGAGCGCCATGCGATTGTTTGCTTAATCCTCTGCTTAATCAGTGGTCTCACGCGATAGTCTGGAGGCGGCCACTCGCGCGTGTCCTGTCGGTAAATGCTCCTGGACATCTCCAGACCCCAGTGGGTGGCGTCTAGCTCGGCGGCTGAGAAGCTCGGAGGCGCTGGAGCGTGGCCTCGTAGTTCCACGGTAGCCAATCGCCTGGATTCGCTTTCACGTCTCCGGCGTTTATTTGAAGCTCAGTAAGATAGTCAAATGGGTTGATGCCGTTGAGTTGGCAAGTGTAGGTCAAGCTCATATAGAGATCGCCCACCTTGGCTCCCTGGAGGGTTCGGTAGAACAGGGAGTTTTTTCTGTGGAGAACTGCCTTCTTTAGAAGCCTTTCCGCCGGATTATTGTCGAGCGGCGCGCCAGGGACCCTTAGGAACAGGGTGAGGCGCAGCCACCGCTTGAGCATATATCGCATGGCTTTGCCCAGAGAGGAATTGGGCTCAATCTTGTCTCGTAACTGCTCTTCGAGCCACGTTTTGAGGTCGTCCATCACCGTTTGACTATTGGCTTGATGGAAGCCAAGCCGGTCTTCCGGGCTAAGCCCCTGTTCTTGCGCCTGTCTATCATTATGATAAACCTGTCCGATAGCAAGCAATACGTGTCGAGTTTCGAAGGGGAATTTCTCCGCAACCTTCACAAAATTCCGCCGGCCATGGACCATGCAGCTGGCAATTACATCCTCTTCTGTCTCCAGCTCCGAGAAGTTTGCGGCCAGACCGTCACTCATTTGAAGCATCGCGGCGAGATCAGGGTTTCGCTGCTTGAGAACTTCAGCCATATTTTCTCCGGCGTGGTTACGGCCCGTAAAGAAGAGAGCGACTTTGAAAGCCTCCTGGACTGAGAGGATTCCCGTGGTATGGATTCCCGTGCGTGTATCTTTAATATCGCGCACGAACTTTAGAATGGTCATTTTTGTGTCGTCGATATAAGCCAATTGCCCCTGGCCAGCGACCTTGATGAGTTCCTGGCGAACAGGTTCAAGCAAGTGGGCAGCCTTGGCCACAAGCTCGTACTGCGTCGAAGCAGCGATCGGCACCCCCAGGCAACCCAGGAAAGCGGCGTGCCTAAAGAACGGAATTCCAGTCGCGTATCGAGTCAGCGCAATGACGGTGACGGCGCTAGGGGCGTAGGAATCAGGTCCAACGCCTTCCGGAAGCGGCGCCGTGAAGGTACTATCGCATTTACGGCAGTGCAGGACCTCAGTCTCATAGATGGTGACCTGAATCGGGGGAGCGCCAACGAAATGCCGGAAGGTGTTAGTTTTTCTGGTGGCGCGATAGACGCGCCCGCCGCAACCACAGGGACAAAGATCTCCAGGCTTCAAATCTGGGTGTGCAATCTCTACCTGTTCAGCCTTGCTGAAATCACTCGGTTTCCTGCGACCGTTCCCGCCCTTACGCTGCTTTTTTTCGCCACCTTCGACTTCATCATCGTCGTCTTCAGTGTCGTCATCACCGAGTACTGCCTTTGTCGACTCGTCATTTCGGAATGCGGGAGTCACCATGTCTGCGAATAGATCGACGGCATTCATCAGCTCTAAATGCTCGGCCTCATCGAGCGATCTGTCCCTGGACGTTCGCGCAATAGTGCGGACCCTCTCAATATCCACGATTGTCTGAGATTTCTTTCGGCTTCTGTTTTTTGAAGGGGCCACAGTAAGCGCATTTCCGGCCTTCGAAGACAGTACCTGCCCGCCACAATTAATTCTTCGTAGGCTTCACGGAGCGCCAGACCGGTGCTCCGATCACCGCAGGATTCCCGGCAGCAAACAAGACCTGCGCTTGGTAGGCCTCTAGAGCATAACCAGCTGCGCCGCCCCGCGGCCACGACTTGAATCGACCCTGCGACAACCGCTTTTGCGCGATCCAGAATCCTTGGCCGTCGAACATGAGTAACTTGATCGACGTTCCGCTGCGGGTTCGGAAGACAAATATGCAGCCAGAGAACGGGTCCTCGGAAAGCCGTTCGCGACAGATCTGGGCAAGCGAATCGATTCCCTTCCGCCCGTCCACCGGCTCGATGGCAACTAAAATCTTCATTTGTGAGGTCATCTGAATCATGGTTGAGCACTGAAATTCTTGAGTAATTCGCCCAGGTTGGCGGCCGAAACGTCTTTCAATTCCACCTTCAGCTTTGATCCACCCGGTGTCTCGACCTCAAGCGTGCAGGGCCCGATAGCACTTGGAGATGGCGCCATGAATTCGAAGAAGGTTGGTGGCAATGTGGGTTTGGCAAGATCGTCGCGCCCGACCCTTCGCTTGAGGCTGGCGTAATCGAGACGCAGTGACTGTGAGATCCGGCCGATACCATGCACCACTGCTAGTTGGGTGGCTTTCGCCCAAATGTCCGGCGGAATCGGCTTCGGGGCTTTATTGGAGCATCTCCACCTCACGAGCTGGTTCTTTAGGTCGTCGATGGCTTGGTTGAGATCGGGTTGGTAGGTCATCGTATCAAGGGGCCTCCTTCGCCCATGAAGACGATATCAGTCCCGATCAGGTCTTCGCTAGGAGCATTTGCCGACAGGACACGGTCTCCAGTAACACAGCGGGATAGGGCGTAGCAGGCCGGATGTGATGAATGGGCGAGTAACTATAGAGATTGTTAAAATCGACGCGATTGGCGACCGTGCCGAATTCGGTAATGTTAAAGCGACCGTTGGGCCACAATTCCCAGCGCAGCATGTCATAGATGCCCACCAGGCCTGCCACGGCGTGGAAC
>JBBQMJ010000420.1:0-3143 GCA_038328815.1 Fimbriimonadales bacterium
TGAAGGGGCTTGGAACGGCAATCGCGTTGCCATTGCTTGAGGGCATGCTTCCGATGAAGGCGTTTGCTGCCGCCCCCAAGGCACCCCTTCGAATGGGCTTCATGTTTGTGCCCAACGGCATCAACATGAAGGAGTGGACGCCTGCTGGCGAGGGCGTTGATCTCGCCCTATCACCCACGTTGCAGCCCCTGGCCAACGTGCGGTCCTCGTTGAACGTCCTCAGCGGCCTTACTCAGCACAATGCCGAAGCTATTTTGGACGGACCGGGTGATCACGCGCGTTCAGCTGCGGCATGGCTCACGGGGGTCCATCCGTTCAAGACCGCTGGGGCAGGGATTCACGTAGGCATTTCTGCGGATCAGGTTGCCGCTCAGAAGATCGGGCATGAAACCAGATTTGCTTCCCTGGAGCTTGGCTGCGAGGGCGGGTCTCTTGCCGGAGACTGCGACTCCGGTTACAGTTGCGCCTATTCAGGAAACATCTCGTGGCGATCCGATACCCTGCCTTCGGGCAAGGAAGCGAGCCCAAGGCTTGTCTTTGAGCGTCTCTTTGGCAACGGTGAGACGGGTGAAACCATCGAAAGCCGCGCCAAACGAAACCGATACCGCTTGAGCGTGTTGGACTTGGTTCTGGGCGACGCCGCTCAACTCAAAGCCAAACTGGGCAGCCATGATCAGGCGAAGCTGGACGAGTATTTGACGGGAGTGCGAGAAATCGAACAGCGGATGGTTGCGATGGAGAAAGAGCAGCATCTGAACTTGCTGCCGCCCAATTTTCACCCTGCCGCGAATCCCACGTCATTCCAAGAGCACATCCGGCTGATGGGCGATATGATGGTGCTTGCATTCCAGGCGGACCTAACGAGGGTCGTGACTTTCATGTTTGCGAACGAGGGAAGCAACCGCGGATATGTTGAGGCGGGGGTTCCCGATGGACACCATGACGTGTCGCACCACGGTGGTCTGCCTGAAAAGCTTGAGAAGAAGCGGAAGATCGACACGTTCCACGTACAGCAACTCGCCTACGTGCTGGAGAAGATGCAGAGCATCAAGGAGCTTGACGGCACGCTGCTGGATAATTCGATGATCGTGTACGGCGGTGGCATTAGTGACGGAAATCGCCACAACCACAACGATCTTCCGGTGCTCATCGCGGGTCGGGCAGGCGGTTCGCTAAGCGGCGGGCGGCATATCACGTATCCGGATCAGACGCCGATGAACAACCTGTACCTATCAATGCTGGGAAGGATGGGCATTCCGGTTGAAACGCTCGGCAACAGTACGGGCAAGTTAGCTACGCTGTTTTAGGATTAGAACATGAGCGATGAGCCGATGGGAATTTTGGAGCAGCGGCGAATCGAGGCCGGGGTCATCAAGCCCATCTACGAGCAGATGAAGGCTGAACTTGGCCTGGAGACTGCCCAGCGCATCTTGGGTGACGCAATCAAGAAGGCAGCTGTTCGAGCGGGTATGGACTTCGCGGCAAATGAAGCGGGCGAAACAACCTTGACTAGCTTTGCCGCCTTAATGCCCTTGTGGACGAAGGGGGATGCCCTTCAAATTCGGGTCATCAATCAGGCGGAGGACAGGCTGGAATTCGACGTCACCCGGTGCAGATATGCCGAGATGTATAGCGAACTAGGCCTAGGCGAAATCGGGCACCTGCTGTCCTGCAACAGGGACGGCCACTTTTGCGACGGTTATGATCCGCGCATCAAGCTGACGCGAACCCAAACGATCATGCAAGGGGCATCCTACTGCGATTTTCGGTACCGATTGGACCGCTAAGTGCGGCTTGCCAGGACGTCAAATTGAGCGTCGTCTACGTAGGCGGCAATCGTCATCGTCTGCGCGCGCTTCGGCTCCTTGGACGAGGATCTTAGGCGTTTCACAAACGGACGTTCAAAACAGAACCAGAAGACGGTGCAGCCAAAGAGGACCACGGGTAGACCGACGAGGATCAGATACTGGAATATCGCTGCCTCGCCTTGAATGGCGGAGGGTCGGTAAACATAAACTATCTGCTCGATGGGATGGTGCATTAGGTAGAGGCTGTAAGAAATTGCCCCGAGCCAAGCCACCGGCCGCCAGCCGAATATCTTCGTTACGAAATTGTGAGGGGCGACACTGCCCGCGTACATAAAGCTGGCGCAAGACAGGGCGATCAACCCGTCGGAAAAAGGCATTGGCTGATCCAGGAAGACCGATGTGAGACAAGCAGCGAAGCTTGCCACGCCTACAATTGTCGCGGCAACTGGCTTGACTCCCGAATTCAAGGGTCGATAGGCAAGGTGTGCGGCGACGATGCCTAAAGTGAACAGAGCCAGATACCAGGGATAGAGCTTGATCGTATTCGGGAACGCCTGGAGAATCGCCCAGCAGGCTACCACGGAAGTCAGCAGGGATAAATTTCGGCCAAACTTTGCCACCATCCAAACGAGGATCGGGAAGAGCAAGTAAAGCTGGGCCTCCGCCGAGATGCTCCACAGCACACCGTTGATCTTGTACATCCATTCGGCCGATAGGTTGTGGATCATGAGCACGTGCGCCCAGATGTTCTCCGAGGTGAGGGGCAGGTACTGGTCGAAAGGCATGCCGTGCTGGGTCGAGGTGACGTAGATGCACACCAAGATCGAGAGACCAAGGCATGCATAATAGGGCGGAAGAATTCGTCGGGCGCGCCTGGCGAAGAATCGGCTCAAGCTGCCAATCTTCCCGTCTCGGCCATTGAACAGCGACATTTGAAGGCAATAGCCCGAGATAGCGATGAACGCGGCGACGGCAAGATGGCCATACCAAAGAGGCGCCATGGCGTTTTGCACCCACTCGGGCGCAAAGCTCGGCTTATGTTGGAATGCCCGCGGATCGGCCATGGAGGCAAAATGCCCCAAAACAACATAAAGGGCAGCAATGCCTCGCATCCCCTCTATGAAGGCTAAACGATTTGAAGGGACGGCGTCCGCGCGGCGCAGGCGTCGCTGGCGCATATCAATGATAATGACAGACTGGGACCTCGGTAAGCCGCGCCGTTTATGTAGGGACATCGAGCCAAAGTAATTAACTTCGGCACCGTTGGCGTATCAGGTGTATGGTTCTTGCGGTTGCCCTGTTGGTCTTAGTATCTCCGCCTTCCCCAGACGACTA